>JAKLHH010001450.1 GCA_022710245.1 Myxococcota bacterium | reverse complement strand
GCGCGGGGTCCAGCCCAGGAGCCGCTGCGCCTGGCGGTTGGCCGAGATGAAGAGGCGCTGGTCTCCGGGACGCCAGTCGGCGCGGCGACGCTCGATCGGGCGCCCGAGCTCCTCCTCGAGGAGGTCGAGCGACTCGAGGATGGAGATGGTGTTCTCTGGCCCGCCGCCGACGTTGAGCACGGCGCCGGCCACCTCGTCGATCCGTTCCAGGCAGCGCCGGTAGAGCCGGAGGAGGTCGGAGATGTGGAGGACGTCACGTACCTGGAGGCCCTCTCCGTAGACGGTCACCGGCACCCTCCGCACCGCCGCCAGCGCGAACCACGCGAGCCAGCCCTGATCCTCGATCCCGAACTGGCGCTCGCCGTAGATGCAGGACTGGCGCAGCACCACCGTGGGCAGCCCGTAGATGCGCGCGTAGTCGCGGACGTACTGGTCGGCGGCGCCCTTGCTGCACCCGTAAGGTGAGTGCAGATCCAGCGGGCGCCTCTCGTCGATGCCCACGCACGAGATCGGCGAGACGTACCGCTTCCCGGCGACTCCGATCTCGAGGTCCTCGAGAGCGCCGTAGACCTTGTTGGTGGAGGCATAGAGCAGCGCGGTCTCTCCGCCGCGCGCGCGCAGCGCCTCGAGCACGTTCAGCGTGCCGAGCGCGTTGACCTCGAAGTCGGTGCGCGGATCCGCGATGGAGCTGGTCACCGCCACCTGAGCCGCGAGGTGCACCACGGCGTCCAGCTCCCCCGCCTCGTCGAGCGCCCGTCGCACGGCCGCGCCGTCGCGCACGTCGGCGCGGATGAAGCGCAGGCGACCGCGAGAGCGCACCCACTCCAGGTTCTGCTCCGCTCCAGCCCGGCTCAGGTCGTCGAGGATCGTCACCTCCCCGCCGCGACGCTGCTCCTCCACCGCCAGGTTGCAGCCGATGAACCCGGCGCCCCCCGTGATCAAGACCCGCATCCCCCCTCCTCACCCCAGCTCCGGTCCCGGCAACGCCGCGCCTTGCCTGTTCGCTGTGCGGCGCTCGAGACCAAGAGAAGGCGTGCGCTGGCCGGAGCGCGTTGTCAAGCTGCGCTCCTCCGCGAGCCCGGACGCGTTGACCCGCTGCACCTCGCTGCTAGACTTCAGCCGCTTTCGAGCCCGCCGACGGGGGAGACCCGGTCGGCGCCAGAGCTCATCGCTGGTGCAGGGGTCCGCCGCACAGGGCGGCGGTCTGGTGACGGTCGCGGGGGCGACCGGAGGAGGAGAGCATGAGCTTCGATCCACTTCGTGAGCGTGGCATACCGATCGACGAGCAGCACCGCAGCTGGTCCCAGCTCAACGTGAAGCCGTACGACAAGTCCGTGGTGCACCCGTACAGCCGCTGCCGGCTGATCCTGATGAACGCCATCGAGGTCGAGGGCGTGCTGCTGAGCCACCAGCTCACACGTCACCTCGAGGACCTCGAGCTCAAGCGCCAGCTCGCGGTGGTCCGGCGGATCGAGCAGGAGCAGCAGCGGACGGTCGGCTGGATGCTGCCGGCCGACGAGAGCGTCCTCGAGCTGGCGATCGGCCACGAGCAGACCGAGGTGGACCTCACCGCTGCGATGGCGCAGCGCGAGCCGGACCCCTACGTGCGCCAGGTCTTCGAGCTCGAGCTCCTCGAGGACCTCGACCACCTCTACCGGCTGGCGAACCTGCTGCAGCTCGCCGTGGGCGAGCCGGCGGACCGCATCACCCGCGAGCTGACGGAGATCACGGTCGGCAGGCCGACCGCCGCGAGTCATCGCCATCCGCACGACGAGGTGAGGCGCGCGTGTGTGCGCGAGGGCGCCGACCCGCTCACGCGGCTGCAGGTCATGACGCTGGTCGCCCTCGAGCAGCAGACCCTGCTCCACTACCTGAGCCACGGGAACCGGCA
>JAKLHH010000145.1 GCA_022710245.1 Myxococcota bacterium | reverse complement strand
CCCCGCGGGTGTCGGTGAGGAACTCGCTGCGGTACCCGATCAGCCCGCGGCTCGGGATCTCCAGCTCGAGGGTGGCGATCCCGTTCGCGTCCACCTCGTGGCGGCGGATCGAGGCCGAGCGCTTGGCGAGCTTCTCGATCACCACGCCGGCGTGCTCGTTCGGCACGGTGATCGCGACCTCCTCCCAGGGCTCCTGCCCGTGGCGCAGCACCACCTGCGGCTGGCCGACGCTGAGCTCGTAGCCCTCGCGGCGCATGTTCTCGATCAGCACGCTGAGGTGCAGCGTGCCGCGGCCGAGGAGCCGCCAGAAGTCGCTGCGGGGCGCCTCCTCGAGGCGCAGCCCGACGTTACGCTCCAGCTCGCGCTTGAGCCGCTCGCGCACGTGGCGGCTGGTGACGAAGCGCCCCTCCTGCCCGGCGAAGGGCGAGGTGTTGATGCCGATCATCATGGCGATGGTCGGCTCGTCGATGGGGATCAGCGTCATCGGCGCCGGGGTCTCGGCGGCGCAGATGGTCTCGCCGACGGTGACGTCGTCGACGCCGGCGAGGGCGACGATCTCGCCCGCGGTGGCGTCGTCGCGGTCGATCCGCTGCAGGCCGAGGAAGCCCATCAGCTTGGTCACCCGGAACTGGGTCTGGCTGCCGTCGCGCCGGCAGCAGACCGCCTGCATCCCGCGCTTGATGTTGCCGCCGTAGATGCGTCCGATGGCGATGCGGCCGAGGTACTCCGAGTAGTCGAGCGTCATCACCTGCAGCTGCAGCGGCGCCGCAGGGTCCACCGCGAACTCGGGCACGTGCTGCACGATCGCCTCGAAGAGCGGCGTCAGGTCCGGGCCAGGCTCCTCGGTGAGCGAGGCCCAGCCCGCCTTGGCCGAGGCGTAGACGACCGGGAAGTCCAGCTGCTCGTCCGTGGCGCCGAGCGCCGCGAAGAGGGCGAAGACCTGGTCCTGCACCCAGCTCGCCCGCGCCTCGGGGCGGTCCATCTTGTTGATGACGACGATCGGGCGGAGGCCGCGCTCGAGCGCCTTGCGCAGGACGTAGCGCGTCTGCGGCATCGGCCCCTCGACCGCGTCGACGAGGAGGAGCACCGAGTCGACCATGCGCATGGTCCGCTCGACCTCGCCGCCGAAGTCCTGGTGCCCCGGCGTGTCGACGATCTGCAGGAGCTGGCCGTGCCACCGGATCGCCGTGCACTTGGCGAGGATGGTGATGCCGCGCTCGCGCTCCTGGGGGTCGGAGTCCATCACCCGCTCGACGGTCGGACCGCGCTCCTTCAGCGCCCCCGACTGGCGGAGCAGGTGATCGAGCAACGTGGTCTTACCGTGATCGACGTGCGCGATGATGGCGAAGCTGCGACAAGACATCTCGAGGGCCAACCCTGCGACTGGAGGCCATAACTACGGCGTGCGGAGGCGACTGTCAAGGAGCGTGATCAGCGCGCCCTCGCGGCGGACCCGCACGATGAGGCGAGGGCGCGCACCGCGGTCGGCACCTTGATCGCCGCGGCGCCGCGGCAGATAGTCCGGGCATGTGGCGAGTTGCCCTGATCGGCGCCGGGCGCCGCGCGCAGGCGCACGTGGCAGCGCTGGAGGTGCTGCGAGACCGCTTCCAGCCGGTGGCCGTCTGCGCCCCCGACCTCACCGCCGCCGGGGCCGCCGCCACGCGCCTCGGGTGCCGGCCCTACTGCGACCTCCGCGCCTGCCTCGCGGGGGAGCGGGTCGAGGTCGCGGTGGTCGTCACCAGCGAGCCGACGCACCACGCGCTCGCCGCCTTCCTCGCCGGCCGCGGCGTGCACGTCCTCTGCGAGACCCCGATCGCGCTCACCGTGCCGCTCGCGGACCTGATGATCGAGGCGGCGCGGCGCGCGGGCACGCACCTCATCGTGGCCGAGAACGTGGTGCACGAGGGCTGGGTGCAGCTCTGGCAACGCGTCGTCGAGTCCGGCGTCCTCGGCCGGCCGCTGCGCGTCCACTGCCAGGCGCTGCAGGGCGCCTACCACGCCGCCTGCTTGATGCGCCGGCTCGCCGGCGGGGCGCCCCGTCGCGTGCGCGCGCTGGTCCGCGAGGACCTGGTCGAGACCGGCGCCGGCGGGGGCGGAGCGGGAGAGGGCTCGCGGCGAGAGCGCTGGCTGCACGGGCTCCTCGAGCACGAGGGCGGCGCGCTCTCGGTGCACGAGCACGGGACCCTGGCCCAGGAGGAGCTCCTCGGGCGCCGCCACCTCTGGCGGCTGCAGGTCGACGGGACGCGGGGCACGCTGGCCAACGATCACCTCTTCCTCGCCGGCGGCGTCGTACACCGCGTCGAGCGCGGGCTCGATCAGGCAGGCGCCCTCGAGGCGCTGGGGCTGTCGCTCGAGCCACGCCTCGAGTGGCGCCGTCCGGCCGGGTGCGGCGCGGCCGACCCGGCGCTGGTCGCGCTGCTCGCCCGGGCCGCCGCGGAGCTCGCCGGCGCCCCGCCCGCGTACACGCTGGAGGAGGCGCGCCTCGACCTGGCGACCGCGGTCGCGCTCGAGGAGTCCGCCGCGCGCGGTGGCATGCCCCTGCCGCTCCCGCTCGCGCATCCGACCGCGCACGAGCGCGAGCTGGAGGCGAGCCTGCGCGCCAGGGTCGCGGTGGACCTCAGGGACCTCGACGCGGTCGTCGCCACGCGCCTGCCCCGCGGCTGAGCCGCCCGCCCGCTTGACCAGGCCCCCGGTTCTGCGGTCAGCTCCAGGCATGCCGAAGCCACGCAAGACCGCCCTGGAGCCCGAGGCGAAGGCGCTGCTCAAGCAGCGCGTCGAGGAGGTCAAGGAGCTCGCGAAGCGGAGGGGCGCCGCCGCCACGACGGCCCGGCTGCTCGAGATCCTGCGGACCGACGCCGCCGGCGACGCTAAGCCGTACCGCGACCTCCGCCGCGACGTCTACTACGCGCTCTCCTGGATCGAGACCGACGAGGTCCGGGCGCTCCTCCGGGGCGCGCTCGCGACCGAGGACGACGAGCTCGCCGCCTCGATCGGGTACGTCCTCTGGCGTCAGGACGCGCTGATGGCCGAGCTGCCGCAGCGGGTCGAGGACGCGGTCGCAGCTGGCGATGAGCGCCTCGCTGGCCGGCTGCTCGCGGCGCTGGTCAGCGGCGACGACGAGGGGAGGCAGCGCGCCTGGGTGGAGTCGAGGCACGCCGGGCTGCTGCAGCGGATCGGGGTCAGCTACGACGACTGAGCCGACCGCTCAGCCTTGCCCGCGCGCGCCGATCAGGTCGGGGAGCTCCGCGCGCACGAGCTCGGCGTCCGCCGGGTCGAGCAGGTCGAGCGCGCCGCTCTCCACGGCCACGCGGAAGAAGCAGTAGGGGTTCTCGCGCAGGCCGTCGCTGCAGGTCGCCGAGACCCAGAGGCAGCCGCCGCGGCAGATGTCGCGGTACGGGCAGCGCCGGCAGAACCCGCCCAGGTCCTCCTCGCGGAAGCCGCGGGTGGCCGCGAAGCCGCCGGGCCGCTCCCAGAGCTCGGCGAGCGAGCTGTAGCGCAGGTTGCCCTCGACGTAGCTCTTGCCGCAGGCGTGGCGCTCCGACGCGAGCGAGAGGCAGCCCTTGACGTTGCCGTTCGACTCGACGCCGAGGTTCTGCAGGCCGGCGCGGCAGCCGATCCAGAAGCCGAAGACGTCCTCGGGGTCGCGGAGCGCCCGCTCGTATTTGCCGTAGTAGCCGATGTTGTCGGAGACCACGACCTCCATCGGCGTCGGCCGCGCGCGGAGCTCGGCCAGGAGAGGGACCACGCGCAGGAGGTCTCGCGGCGCCAGCCAGAGGTCGGGGTGCTCGCCCAGCTCTCCGGCGGGCGTCCCGATCTGCAGCTGCCAGGCGCTGACGCCGAGCCCGGCCAGGAGCTCGTGCACGGTGCCGAGCTCGCCGAGGTTCCGCTGGTTGACGTGGGTGACGACGGAGGCGGCGAGCCGCGCGGCGCGGCAGCTCTCCAGCGCGGCGGTCACCTCGCGGAAGGAGCCGGGGCGCCGGCGCACGTGGTCGTGTGACGGGCCGAGGCCGTCGAGGCTGAAGGCCGCGTTCCAGAGCCCGGCGTCCGCGGCGACGCGGGTCAGCTCGTCGCTCCAGGTGGCGGCGTTGCTGATCAGGTTCACCTTCACAGCCACCGCCCGACCATGGTCGGTGCTCGACGCGCCGAAGGTCGTCGACCAGCCGAAGACGACACCACCGCCCTCCGGGACCGGGCTGCCGTCGCTCGCTCCACGCTCAGCCGGCCCGTCGCTGGAGGGATGCCCGTCGCTGGAGGGACGCCCGTCGCTGACCGGCCCAGCTCCTGCCTGCTCCGGGGCGAAGCCAGCCCGAGCGCAGGCCTGCAGGCCGAGGACGACAGTGAACACCAGGGTGATGCACCTCATCTGCATGGCCACACCGTCCGTGCCAGAGGCCGGATCATAACACCATCCGTCCACAGGGCTGCAGGCTCGACGAGGAGAGAGGCGCGAGCGGGGGGAGGCAGGCTCAGCGGGCGAAGCAGGCCTTGCCGGAGAGGCTGGAGCCGTTGGCGACGGTGACGCAGCGGTGCGTCGCCGGGCAGCCCGCGTCGTCGAGGCAGCTCGAGGCGCAGACCTTCTTCGCGCTCGAGGTCGGGCGCGCGCAGACGTTGCCGTCGCCGCCGCAGGCGGCGCTCGCGGTGCAGCTCTTGCCGAGGAGGTCGAGGCGCGCGAACGGGTGGCCGTGCGGGTCGTTGTCGATGCCGTTGATGCCGAAGAACGAGGTGTTGTTCGGGTAGGCGTTGAGGCTCTTCAGCACGTCGTCCCAGGTCACCGCCTTGACCGGGGTGGTCGCCTTCTTGCCGATCAGCGGGAAGAGGATCGCCTCCATCACCTCGGCGCCCTGGCTGGTCCAGGTGTAGGAGGCGGAGGTGACGATGTCCATGTTGATCAGCTCGCCGTTCGGGCCGCGCTTGGCCGGGTTCTGGCGGAACCCGTCGGTGAAGCGCGCGTAGGTCTGGCAGCCGTCGATGAGCAGGAGCTGGAAGCCCGGGAGCAGCTTCAGCTTGGGGTACTCGTCGGGCATGATGTTGCCGGCGCTGGCGGACTGGAAGTCCGCCGGGAGCAGCCGCCCCGAGACGCCCGCGTGGCCGTTGAAGAGGATCACCTCGCGGGTGGCGAGCATGTCGAGGAGCGCGTCGCGGAGCTGCTTGGCGTCCGCCGAGGGGCTCGCGACCATCCCCGGGTGCACGAGCTTCACCTCGACCTCGACGGTCTTGCCGCCGACGAGCGAGGTGCGGGTGAGGGGCGCGCTGTCGAGCTTCAGGTCCGCGTACTTCTCGACGGGCGACTTGAAGCCGGCGGCGACCAGGTCGCCGTAGAGCTGCTCCGCGTTGGCGAGGTCCTGGCGGCCGGCGTTGTAGTCCCAGCCGAACTGGGCGCCGACGGAGAGCTTGCCGTCCTCGTAGAGCGCCTTGTAGTTGAGGTAGGCGTTGCTCGAGCGCGGCGCCACCTTGACGATGAGCGGCAGCGTCTCCAGCTCCTCCGCCGCGACCTTGCCCGGATCCCAGCTATGCACGCCGTAGGCGCCCTGCCAGGTGCCCGCGAGGAGGCGGTCGTTCGTGATCTTGCCCATCTTCAGCTCGACGCGGATGCCGCCGTCCGGCTGCGCGGCGCCCTTCATCTGCTTCAGGAGCTCGTTCGGGCCGGCGATGGTCGCCTCGAAGTTGAAGGAGTAGGTGAGATCGTCAACGGCCTTCACCTCGAGCGCCTTCACCGAGGAGTTTCGCGCCATGGCGTTGAAGCCGCCGTAGGCCTTGTTCGAGTCCTCGTCCTCCTTGTCGGAGACCCAGAGGTTGAGGAACCAGCCGATCTGGAGGAGCTTCGCGCTGACCAGCTCCTTGGCCCTGGCCAGGCGCTCGTCCGCGGAGGCGGTCTTCAGCGCGTCCTCGAGCACCACCTGCGCATCGGCGACGGCCAGGTACTCGCGCGTGTTCGACCCGCGGTAGTTGTCTTCCTTGCCATCGGGCACCGCCTCGAAGTCATCGAGGTCGTCGCTGCCGCCGACCGGTCCACAGCCAGAGACCACCAGGAGCACCACGCAGAGGGCGTCGAGTTTTCGCATGCGGGGAGTGATCGCAAGAGGCGGGCCCGATCTGGGCCCTGGAGTTTCCGGTAGTTGGCTGTCAGAGACCATCCCTCTGGCCAGGTCGGCGGGCCCCAGTGGCGGCAGCACCAGCCACCGGTACGGTGGCACGGCAGCAGGGCGGGTGGGTCAGCGGGTGCGGGCCGGGCGCTTCGGCTTGCTCGCGGCGGCGGGCGCCTTCGTCCCGGCGGGCGCCTTCTTCGCGGCAGGGGGCTTTGCGGCTGGCGGCGTGGCCTTCGCGGCGGCCGCCTTCTTCGCGGGCGCCTCGGCGGCCACGGCGCGGTTCGTGCGGACGAGCTGCGCGAGGGTGCAGTCGGCGGGCTCCTTGTCGTCGCGCAGGCCCGCGAAGACCGGCTGGTAGAGGATGTCGTCGTCGGTCGCGTAGAGGTAGCGGACCTCGGCGACCGGCGTCTCGCCCGCCGCGAGGAGCTCGTCGATCTGCCGGCGGCTCTCGCTGGTCGTGCCCGCGAAGACCTTGCCCGCGAGGTGCACGCGCTCGCCGTCGTGGACCGCCATCTGATAGGCGTTGCCCGCGTTCTCCGTGAGGAAGACGTCCGCGCTCTTGATGAACTTGTACTTCAGCTGGGCGCCGCCCGAGGCGGGCCGGCCGGGCTTGTAGGGCGCGTCGTCGCGCTTGAAGACGATCCCCTCGGCGTGCTGCGCCTCGAGCTCGGCGAAGAGCGCGCGCTTCTGCGGCTCGCCGACGGCGCTCGGCACCAGCCGCAGCGGCGGGGCCAGCTCGAGCTCCGCCAGCCGATCGTAGCGGCGGCGGTAGCCGAGCGGCCGCAGGTCCTCCCCCGACTCCTGCAGCAGGTCGAAGAGCCAGTAGACCGGGCCGTCCGCGCCGGCGACCACCTCGCCGTCGACGATGCTGGCCGCCGGCACCGCCTGGGCGACCGCGTCCCTCAGCCGGCGGTCGAGGGCGAGCACCTGCCCCTGCCGGTTGGTGGCGACGACCAGCGGTTGCCGCCCTGGAGGCGGCAGAGCGTCAGACGACTCCTCGTTCACGTGCGTGAGGACCCGCATGCCGTCGAGCTTCTGCTGCGCGATCAGCTTCGGGTCGGCGAGGAGCCGCTCCACCGCGTCCTCCTCGACGGCGTTGAGGAGCTGCGCGGCCTGTGGGAGGCGCGCACGCCCGCTCCCCGCGACCTTGCTCCCCGAGCCCTGGCCGACGGGCGGGGCGACCGCGGCCGGGGCCACCGTGTCGGTGATCGCCTCGTAGCCCTTGCCGGTCTTCTCGCGCACCACCTTGTCGAAGGCCTTCTCGGCCTGCGCCAGCGAGACCCTCACCGCCTTGGCGCCGGTGGCGAGCGCGGCGCCGCGCCGCCCCCACTCCACCTTCACCGTGTAGAGGCCGTCCTCCTCGACGATGGTCGCGTGGTAGACCTTGTCCGAGGTCCCCTCCTGGAAGAAGAGCTTCACGGCCTTGATCTCGTTCATCGCGTGCTCCGAGGAAGCGTCAGTGGTTGGTCGCGGCAGCTACGCCCGACTGCCCGACCTGGGCGGCGCCGCTCAGTTGCAGCTCGGGCACCAGGTCTTGTTGATGCCCGGGAAGATCTGGTCGTAGCCGATGGTGAAGTCCTCGCCGAAGGTCACCAGCTGGTAGGTGAACGCCTGGCCGCTCGACGCGTTCAGCCACTGGCCACACTTGGTCGCGAAGCTGGTGGCCTGCTGGACCTTGAGCGCGCCGAAGGTGGTGTCGATCTTCACCTTGAAGTCGGGGTTGAACGAGACCTGGCTCACCTTGCCCCAGAGCGGGAGCCACTTGTTCTGCTTGGTCGAGAAGGCGGTGCAGTCACAGCGGAGCTTGCCGCACGTCTTGGGCGCATCGGCGGTGGGGCCCTGGTCGAGCGTCGTGCCCTTGTCGGGGAGCGTGCCCCCCTTATCGGGGAGCGTGCCCCCCTTGTCGGGGAGCGTGCCCTTGTCCTTGGCGACGGTCTTGTCCAGCGCCTTGTCAGCCGTCGCGCTCTTGTCCTTGCTGCCCGCCTCCTTCGGGTGAGCGGCCTGGTCGCGAGCCCGGTCGGGGGAGAGCAGATCGACAACGGCCCGATCGAGCGCCTGGAGCTGGTCCAGGCTGCGGTCGGGGGAGAGCTCGGCGAGCTGTCGGTCCACGGCGGCAGCGTCCGCCGGCACGGTGGCGCGCTCGGAGCTGCACCCGGCCAGCGCTGCGACGATCCAGCAGAGCGTGCGCGTCCTCATCGGGCCTCCTGGTCGGGTCGGCGTCAGTTGCAGCCCGCGCACACTGCCTTGTTCACGCCCGGAAAGATCTGGTCGTACTGGATGGTGAAGTCCTCGCCGACGGTCACGATCTGATAGGTGAAGGCGGGCAGCGCCGTCACCCCCTGCCACTCGCCGCAGTTGTTGGGCAGCACGGTCACCTGCTTGACCTTGAGCTGGCCGAGGGAGTTGACGACCTTCACCTTGAAGTCCGCGTTGAAGCTGACCTCGTTCACCTTGCCCTTGAGCGGGAGGTACTTGCCCGCCTTGGTCGAGTAGGCGGTGCAGTCGCAGCGGAGCTTGCTGGTGGCCGAACACGACGTGGGTCCGTCGGGCACGGCGGTCTTGTCCTTGTTCGTGCCCTTGTCCTTGAGGGGGCCCTTGTCGGGCAGCGCGAGATCGGGGGGGACGCCTCCCTCGGGACCGACCGTCGCCTGGTCGATGCCGCTGGGCTGGTCCGCGCCGCGCTCGCTGCCGGGCGAGAGCTCGCTGACCTGGGCGTGGTCGGCGAGGGCGGCGTCGACCTTGGACGAGTCCGAGCTGCAGCCGGCCAGGGCGAGAACGAGCCAGGCGAGGGTTACTAGCCTCATGCCACGTGCCTCCTCGAGGGTTTCGTCTCACCACTGTAACGTGGGGGGCCGCGGCTCGGCAATCCGCCCTGGCGGGCGGGGGCGGGCGGGGCCATGACGCGAGGGGGGCACGCCCGGGCAACGCCTGGCGTCAAGGTACTTGCCGGTGTGATAGGAGACGTTACCGTGGATGTTCCGCTTGCAGCTGGGGAGTTTGTGGTGTCACGGGAGAGAACAGCGTCGTCCACGACCGGTGATTTGCTGTTGTCTCGAGCGGAGGACCATATGCGAGGGCACCTGGAAGGCTCTCTCTGCGTACTGGCGCTGGCAGCCCTGGCCGCGGGCTGTGACAGCGCCGCGTCGCGCCCCGAGCGCGGCACGACGGTGGACGCGCGTCCGCCGGCTGGAGACTCGTCCGGTCCGGGGGACGCGGCCGGGCTCGACGCCGCTCGGGTCGACGGCCTGATGAGCCGCGACACCCTCCGGAGCGATGCGGTGAGGGCGGATCTCCACCCTGCGGATCTGCACAAGAAGCCGGAGGCCAGCTCGCCGAAGGCGGACACGGGAGCGGCCGCGGCCTGCGCCTATACCGCCACGCCCTCGAACCTGGCCTCGGTGTTCTCGAGCGCGGCGGGGGGCAAGACCATCTGCCTGGCCGCGGGGAGCTACGGGACCTTCACCGGCGGGAGCAAGTCGAGCGAGGTGACCCTGAGGCCGCAGACCGGCGCCTCGGTCAGCATCGAGCTGGACTTCGTCAGCTCGAAGAACATCCGCGTCGAAGGGATGACCATCACCGGCGCGTCGCTGCGCAACAGCACCAAGAACATCACGATCACCGGTTGCACCTTCACCGGGTTCGCGATCATCGACGGGGTCGCCAACGCGAACATCCTCCTCGACGGCAACACCCACCTCAACATCATGACCTGCGCGAGCTGCTTCGGCGGGCGCGTGCAGCTCCCCTACAGCAGCACCACGCCCTCGGGGGTGACCATCCAGAACTCGCTGCTGAAGGGCGGCAACGCCGACGGCATCCAGGCCGGCGCACCCCTGAAGATCATCAACAACGAGCTCGCCGACATCCGCGAGACCGGCCCCAGCGACCCCGCGCACACCGACGCCATCCAGCTGTTCGGCACGGGGACGCTGGTGCAGGGCAACTACATCCACGACTGCGCCGACGGGATCGTGGCCTATGACGGGATCGACCACGCCATCATCGAGGACAACGTGATCGACCTGGTGGACGGGCGCTTCGGCATCGAGCTCTACTCCGACGACAGCTCGCTGGTCCGCCACAACACGCTGAAGAACGGCACCGGCTGCGGGTACGGGCCCTGCGGACAGATCCTGCTCGACCACAAGAGCAGCGACCCGCCGGGAAAGGGCACCGTCATCGTCGACAACATCGCCACCATCATCATGGCGAGCAACGGCTCGACCTGGGCCCAGCGCCATCACAACCTCCTGCCCTCGGGCGCGGCGAGCGGCGACCTGACCGGCGCCCCGACCTACGTGGGCGGCGCGGCGCCGAAGAGCTGGTCCGGGTACAAGCTGGCGGGCGGCTCGGTGGGCAAGGGCGGGGCCTCGGACGGCCTCGACGTCGGCATCCGCTAGCGTCCGCTGCCAGGAGTCCGACGCCCGTCGCTCTCAGCTCCTTCATCTCCTCAGGCCGGGTAGCGGGCGGCTGACCTCTGATCTAGTATGCCGGCCGATGGTGACCTCCTACGACGAGCTCCTCGCCAGCGGGGGCTGGGAGCAGGGCAGGGCGCTCCTCCCGCTGGACGGCGGGGCGAGCTGGAACGCCTGCGAGCTCCTCCTCGATCGCCGCGAGGCAACGCAGGGCGAGCGGCCGGCGCTGATCCTCCGCGACTTCCGCGGCAGCCGCCGCGAGCTCAGCTACCGCGAGCTGCGCCGGGGCGCGGCGCGCTTCGCCTCCGCGCTCGACCGCCTCGGGGTCGCCGCCGGCGAGCGCGTCTTCCTCATACTAAAACCCATCA
>JAKLHH010001449.1 GCA_022710245.1 Myxococcota bacterium | reverse complement strand
CCGCGGCGAGGTCCGCGATCTCCTTGTCCGTCATCAGCGGCGCCCCCGGCGAGAGGCTGGAGTAGCGCAGCCGCACCGTCTGCACGCCGGCGGCCGGGTCGGGGACGATGGAGAAGATCTCGGGCAGCGAGCCGTCGCTCGGGTTGGTGACCGAGACCTCGCCCTGCTGCACGTTGACGTAGAGCCCGGCGACCGTCGGGTCGGCGAGGTTCTGCGTGATGAGGACGCCGTTCGCCAGCTCGTCGCCGAAGGCGAGGTGGACCGGGACGCCCATCCGGATCGCCAGGTGGTCGAGGTTCCAGAAGCTGCGCTCCTCGAAGGCCTTCCAGCTCCAGACCGAGGCCCACACCTTGCGGATCTCGTCGGACGGCAGGTCGCTGCTGTCGGCGGTCGAGGCGGAGACCGACTCGTAGAGCCCCGCCCCGCTGAAGCTGGGGAGGTCCTCCGCGTTGGTGCTCGAGCGCAGCCGCACCTTCTTCTTCCCGAAGACCTGGGTGACGCGCGCGTCGAGCGCGGCGGCGAAGGCCGGGTCGAGCGGCAGGTGGCGGAGGTGGTAGACGAGCCCGTCGAGGACGGCCTCGCGTAGCGTCGAGTCCTGCTTCACCTTCTCGTCGGCGAGGAGGCGCTTGACGTAGTCCAAGAGGCTCGCCGCCGGCTGGGCGGCCGCGTCCTTGCAGCAGGCCTGGGCCGCCGCGCAGACGGACTCCGAGCGCCCCTCGCCGGCGCAGTCGGCCAGCGCGGCGTCGCAGAGCTTGGCCGTGACCTGACTGCTGCTCATGAACTGCTGGTAGTAGTGGAAGGGGACCGCGAAGCCCGTCGGCGACTGGAAGCGCGCGGCGCCCGTCTTGGCCAGCTCCTTGCGCAGGCGCGCCAGCTCGGCGAGGTTCGCCGCCTTCACGCCCACCCGGATCGAGTCGTCGAACCCGAGCTGGTCGAAGTCGAGCAGCCCCTCGGTCGCGTCGTCGCTGGGCGGCGAGGTCTTCTCCCGGTGGTGGCTCTCCCAGTAGGCCTTGGCCTCCTCGGCGGTGGCCTCGCGGAGCTCGAACGAGGCCGCCTTGACCTCGAAGCGAACCAGCTTGCCGAGGAGCGGAGCGACGCGCGGGTCCTTGGCGGCGCCGAGCAGCGCGAGGTTCGGGGTGCCCCGGTTGCGCGCGGCGACGTTGACGTGGGCGAGCGGCGTCTGCAGCTCCTCGGTGATGGTGCCGCCAACGAGGGGGAGCTCGTTCGGCAGCCGCGCCAGCACCACGACGTCCGTCCAGGAGAGCACGGTCTTCGCCAGGTCGTCGGGGGTGAGGTAGCGGAGCAGGCCGTAGGCGAGCCCGGGGTTCAGGATCTGCTGCGTCACGTCCTGGAAGAGCTCCTCGCGGGTCATCCAGAGGATGTCGCGGCCGGCGAGGGAGGCCTGCTCCTTGACGAGCTGCGCCTCCTGCGTGCTGCCGGCCGGCTGGTAGATGAGGCGGCGCTCGGCGCCCTCGAGCGGCGCGAACCCGAGCCGCGCCTCGAGGAGCTGGTGGGCCTGCGCCGCCTGCGCGGGGGTGAGGTCGTCGCTGGGGAAGAAGGTGACGGCGAGCGGCGAGGCGAGCTTGTCCCCGAACGCGGCGCTGCGGGCGCGCGCCTCGGGGTAGTAGACGAGCGTCCCGGCGAGGGCCTTGCGGTCCGCGCCGTGGTAGGTCTGCGCCTCGAACTCGCTCAGGCTGAGCGGCTTGCCGAGGACGTTGCGGACGAAGGCGTAGTGGACCGGGTGCTTCCGCGTGTTCTGGAAGTAGACCCTGGGGGTGCCGTCGAGGTCGCCGATGTAGAACTTGAGCGCGTGGGTCGGGCCGAGCTCGGTGCTCACGCTGTAGGCCAGCTCGGTGAAGCGGGCGGCGCCGTCCGCCGCGTCGAAGGCGGTG
>JAKLHH010001448.1 GCA_022710245.1 Myxococcota bacterium | reverse complement strand
CGCATCATCCTCACCGCGCACTGGCCGCTGCTCGGGCTCTACACCTTCTTCGACATCCTGCCGCGGCTCGATCGCGCCGACCCCGACTTCTTCCAGGCGGGGCTGCAGCTCCAGGTAGGGCTCTAGAGGACCTCCATCCAGGACCTCCAGGTAGGGCCCGGGGCTGCGCCGCTCGCGACCTCAGCCGCGGGCGGCCGCGCGCAGCCGGGCTCGCAGGGCGCGCAGGTCACGCTCGAGCTGCCAGAGGCTGACCAGCTCCAGCGGCAGCCCCGAGACGCCGAGCGGCACCAGCCGCAGCGCGAAGGCGTTGAGCTGCCGCAGGCCCGCCTCGAGCTCGGCGGCCTGGACCCCCAGCTCGGCGCTGCGGGTTCGGCGGCGGCGCCACCAGCCCACCACGAGCACGCCCGCCCCGACCATCAGCGCGACGGCGACCGCGGTGCCGAGGAGCTGGCCGAGCAGCAGGCGCGCGAGCCAGAGCAGCGCCGCGCCGCCGAGCAGGCTGAAGGCGGCCACCTTCCAGCCCTCCTCGAGGAACCAGTGGGCCGCGCGGAAGCCGCGGGCCATGCGGTGCGCGCGGCGCGCGCGTCCGAGCTGCTCAAGCAGACGATCACAGAGGGCGAGGCAGCGCTCGCGCTCCTCGCCCTGTCCTGCGCCGGTCGTGACTCCGTCGGTCGTGACTCCGTTGGCTCCAGCCATCTCTTCACGCTGACACACCTTGGGGGCCGCGGTCCACCCGGACCGCTCGAGGGCGGTCGAGGCTTGCGGCGAGCCGCCGGCTCCGCCAAACTGCTGCCGTCCTCGAGCGCGTCAGCCAGATGAGGAGCTGCCGCGACGGACGGACGTCAGGAGGAGCGATGCTCACCGAGGCCAGGCTCACCGACGAGCTGCGCGCAGCTCTCCCGCGAGACAGGATCGTGATCGTTCACAGCGGCTTCCGCGCCCTCGGCCGCGTCGAGGGCGGGCCCGCCACGGTGGCCCGCGCGCTGGTCGCGGCGCTGGGCGAGCGCGGCACCCTGCTCGCCCCCGCCTTCACCACCGACCTCATCGACCCGTCGACCTGGCCCGTACCACCGCCGCCCGAGGAGCAGGAGCGCCTGCGCGCGGCGATGCCCTGCTTCGACCCGGCGACGAGCCCGCCCCACAAGATGGGCGCCGTCGCCACCGCGCTCTGGCGCCACCCCGGCGCTCTGCGCAGCGAGCACCCGGTCACCTCCTGGGTCGCGATCGGCCCCGAGGCCGGCGCGCTGACGCGGGATCACCACCTGGAGGACCCCGAGGGGCTCGAAGGCCCCGTCGGACGCGCGTACCGGGCTGACGCGCTGGTCGTGCTCCTCGGCGTGGGCTGCGACGCCAACACCACCATCCACCTCGCCGAGAGCATGCTCGACATGCCCCACCTCTACGCGCTCCCGGATCGTTACCCGGTGCAGCGCGCCGACGGCAGCCGCGAGTGGGTCCCGATCAAGAAGACGACCAAGTGCTCCGACGGCTTCCTCAAGCTGGAGCCCCACCTCGAGGCCGCCGGCGTGGTGCGACGGGTGAGGATCGGGGAGGCCGAGACGCAGCTCCTGCGCTCACGCGACGTCGTCCGCGTCGCCTGCGCGCTGCTCGCCGGCGACCCGGCCGCCCTCCTCTGCGACGACCCGGAGTGCGTCCACTGTCCAACCTCCCGCGCGCTGCTCGCCTCCTGGCGCGCCCCTCGCCTCGACCTCCTGCCCTAGGCCCAAAACAAGCGCATCTCGCCTACTGCGGCGGGCGATACCGTCGGCGATGCGGCGTCGCACCTCCTCGGCGTACCGCAAAGTACGCCTTCGTCGGCTCTCCGTGCGCCGGTTAAACCGGCGGGGTGTTGTGAATGAAAGAGTCATACGTTGAAGGGCTAGCGACCCACGAC
>JAKLHH010001447.1 GCA_022710245.1 Myxococcota bacterium | reverse complement strand
GCTCGACGCTCGACGCTCGACGCTCGACGCTCGACGCTCGACGCTCGACGCTCGACGCTCGACGCTCGACGCTCGACGCTCGACGCTCGACGCTCGACGCTCGACGCTCGACGCTCGACGCTCGACGCTAAAGGACCAGGCGTCGTCGAGGCCACTTTCGCCCGTTGGGCGAGAAGCCAGCACGCTCAGGTGCGCAGAGAGCCCAGGGCGACGGCGCGTGGGGCGCCGCGGGAGGGGCAAGGGCCCCGCCCCTCGTCGCCCGCAGCGGGCACCGACGGTGGCGGTCCGCACGGCTCCCGCCCGCGAGGACGCGAGGGGTGGGGAGGGGCCCGCGAGCGGGGGTCCCCGCGCGCCGTCGCTCTTGATTCCAGCTAATTCTTTAAAGCGGAGTTAGGGGTCGTGCGGAGCCGGCGCGAGCAACAGATCGTCGGTCGCGGCAGCTGCGCACCACCGCCCCACGTGGGCGGCGCCGCGACCTGAGATCCTGTGCTACCGTTGTCCCCCCATGGACACCTGGTCGACCAAGATCATCGTGCAGCCTGGCAGCGCGAGCCTGCTGCTCGCCCGCGCGAAGCTCACCGTGCTCGAGGGGCCGGACCGCGGCCTCGAGCTCCACAGCGAGCAGCCGGTGGTCCGCGTCGGCAGCGGCGCCGAGTGCGAGCTCCGCCTGCACGACCCCGCCGTCTCCTGGCGGCACCTCGAGCTGCGCGCCACCGAGGGCGGCTACCAGCTGCGGGACCTCGGCAGCACCAACGGCACCTTCCTCGACGAGGTGCGCCTGCGCGAGGCGTCGATCACCGGGCCGGTCGTGCTCCGCCTCGGGACCACGCGGCTGCGCGTGGCGCCGAGCGGCGAGGAGCTCGCGATCCCGCTCAGCCCACGCACCGGCTTCGGCCAGCTCCTCGGCGAGAGCGTCGCCATGCGTCAGCTCTTCGCCACGCTCGAGCGCGCGGCGCCGACCGAGCTGACCATCCTGCTCGAGGGGGAGTCGGGGACGGGCAAGGAGGTGGCGGCGCAGGCCATCCACGCGGCCTCGGCCCGCGCCGACGGCCCGCTGGTCGTCGTCGACTGCGCCGCCATCCCGGCGGGGCTGATCGAGAGCGAGCTCTTCGGCCACGAGCGCGGCGCCTTCACCGGCGCCAGCGAGGCGCGGCGGGGTGCGCTCGAGGAGGCCAACGGCGGCACCCTCTTCCTCGACGAGATCGGCGAGCTCCCGCTGGAGCTGCAGCCCCGGCTCCTCCGCTTCCTGGAGACGCAGCAGGTGAGGCGCGTCGGCGGCAGCCGCGTCACCCAGGTCAGCACCCGCGTGCTCGCCGCGACCCACCGCAACCTCGTCGCGGCGGTGGAGGAGGGGAGCTTTCGCGCCGACCTCTACTATCGGCTGGCGGTGGTCCGGGTCGAGCTGCCGCCGCTGCGCGAGCGCCGGGACGACATCCCGCTCCTCGCCCACCACTTCGCCGAGCGCCTCGTCCGCGATCCGCGCGAGGTCCTCAGCGAGGAGGTGCTCGCCATGCTGCGCGCGCACGACTGGCCGGGGAACCTCCGCGAGCTGCGCAACATGGTCGAGCGGCTGCTGGTGACCCCCGAGCAGGCGCTCGCCGATCTGCAGCGGCCCGCCCGCCTGGACCCGCTCGACGCCTCCGCGCTCGCCCCGTTCGTCGATCTCCCCTTCCACGAGGCGAAGGCACGCTGGCAGGAGATCTTCGAGCGTCACTTCCTCGCCGCGCAGCTCGACCGCTCGGACGGCGTCATCGCGCGGGCCGCGCTGCGCTGCGGGCTGGCTCGCCCGAGCTTCCACCGCATGATGCGACGCCACGGCCTGCGCGGCGGCTGAGCCCGCGAGGGTCAGCGCGCAGCGAGGGTCAGCGCGCAGCGAGGGTCAGCGCGCAGCGAGG
>JAKLHH010001446.1 GCA_022710245.1 Myxococcota bacterium | reverse complement strand
GAAGACCGCGAGCACGCAGCCCACCGCGAAGGCCCAGAGGGGCAGCAGGTGCAGCGTCCAGAGGAAGGGCACACCGCGCAGGTAGCCCAGGAAGAGCGGCGGGTCGCCGAGCGGGGTGAGCGCCCCGCCGATGTTCGAGACGAGGAAGATGAAGAAGACCGGGATGTGTCGCGTGAAGCGACGCTCGGAGTTGGTCCTCAGCACGGGCCGGATCAGCACCATCGAGGCGCCCGTGGTCCCGATCAGGTTCGCCAGGACGGCCCCGACCGCGAGGAAGACCACGTTGGTGAGCGGGGTCGCCTTGATGTCGCCCCGCAGGACCAGGCCGCCGCTGACCACGAAGAGGGAGCCGAGGAGGAGGATGAAGGAGACGTACTCGTGGAGCTCCAGCAGCACCAGCCCGTGATCCTTGACGCCGATGTAGATCGCCACGGGGATCCCGAACCCGAGGGCGATGATGGCCTTGTTCCGGTTGTGCTCCCACCAGCGAGGGACGGCGAGCGGAAGCAGGGCGATGCAGAGGAGCAGCCCGGCGAAGGGGAGCACGGAGGCGAGGGGCAGCTGGACACCGATGGCGCCCTCGGCGCCGGCGCTCGCCTGCGCGGCGGGCGCCGCGGTCAGCGTGAGCGCCGCCCCGACCAGGCGCCAGATCCAGGCTGCACGCGGGAGGATCACGGGACAGTGTATACAGCGCACGGCCCCCCGGCGGTCAAGCGGGTTTCGGCCGTCGTCGGAGGAGAGCGATGCGGCTCTTCGGTCGGGGTGAGCAGCGCGAGCCTGGCACCCGGGTCGTGCTGGTGGGAGAGGTGGAGCCCGAGCTGCTGGCCGGGCTCGCGACGCAGCTCGCGGCCGACGGGCTGGAGCTCGCGACGGCGGCGGGCGCCCCGGAGCAGGCCCTGGCCGCCCTGCGGGACGACGACCGCGTGGTCATCCTCGCGCTCCCGGCCAGCGCCGCGGTGGAGGCGCTGCGCCGGCTGGAGCGCCGGCAGCCCGCCATCCTCCTCGTCCGCGACCCCTCGGTGCCCACCGGCGTGGCGGCGATGCGCCTCGGCGCCTGGGACTACCTCACCCTCCCCTGCGAGCTCGACCGGCTGGCTCGCACCGTCCGCGAGGCCGCCGCGCGCGTCCGAAACGCTTGACGTCGCGGGACCGTCGTGGCAAGGGTTGCCCAGAACTGGACGCCGCAGGCGCTCCAGCCAGGCCGCGAAACCAACGGAGCCACCATGCGCCCCCTCCTCGTCAGCCTCTGCCTCTGCTCGCTCGCCGCCGCCGGCTGCGGATCGAGCGACAAGGACACGCTCACCACCAAGTGCGAGGCCTCCTGCAAGCTCGACCCGAGCTCGCCCTGCGCGGCGAAGCAGTCGACCTGCATCTCCGAGTGCCGCAGCCTCGCGGGCCAGGCCGCGACGCAGTTCAGCAGCTCGTGCGGCGAGTGCGTCGCCGAGCACGCGACCTACCTGATCAAGACGAGCTGCACCACCGACTGCTGCCAGGGGATGCAGTACAAGGCGCCGGGGGACAAGGAGTGCCAGTCGAGCTGCTACGAGGACGCGCGCTGATCAGCTCACTCCGCGCCGGGCTCGCCGGCCGTGTGCTCGGTGCATGCGGCCTTGCGGTGGCGCGCGGTGGGCAGGTGGGCGTCCCAGCAGCCCGGGCTGCAGAAGAGCAGCTTGAGCCGGCCGCTGTTGCACGCGGAGACCGTGCACTTCCAGTAAAGCTCTCCGGTGTGGATCTGCTTGCCGCACATGCAGCATTTGCCGAACAGGTTCCGCATCCGAGGTCTCCGGACCTACCGTACCGAACGCCCGTCGAGATGACAAGGCCAACGCCGTGAGCCCCGCTCTACGCACGCGACGCACCCGGCACGGCCGCTCCGACGGCCCGTCCGCTCGCACGCTGC
>JAKLHH010001445.1 GCA_022710245.1 Myxococcota bacterium | reverse complement strand
GGCACCTTCCTCCGCGGCCTGACGGTCGGCTACCTGTGCTCGGCGGTGATCGTGATCCTGACGCTGGCGCTCGTGCTCTGACCCGCGAGGGAAGCTCCGGACGCGCTCGCGCGGTACCACGTCCTGGAGGGCTCCCCCGCATGCACGTCAGCCGCTCGCCTGTCAGCCGCTCGCCTGTCAGCCGCTCGCCTGTCAGCCGCTCGCCTGCCAGCCGCTCGCCTGCCAGCCGCTCGCCTGCCAGCCGCTCGCGCCTCGTCCTCGTCCTCGCCATCGCCACCGTCGTCCTCGCCACCCTCGCCGGCCTCCTCCCCGCGCTCGTGCACGGAGCCGGCCCGGGGCTGGCGCAGCAGCCGGCCCGCCCGCTCGCGGCGCCACGCAGCTACCGCAGCGTGCGCATCGCCGGGGTCCCGCACGTCCTGCAGCGACCCGACTTCTGCGGCGAGGCCTGCGCCGAGATGGCCCTCCGGCGCCTCGGCCACCGCGTCACCCAGGATCAGGTCTTCGCGGTGACCGGCGTCGACCCTGCCCTCGGCCGCGGCGCGGTCACCCGCGAGCTCGCCGCCGGCCTGCGGCGGCTCGGCTTCGAGCTCGGCCCCGTCTGGTACAACCTCGCGGCCGGCGCCAGCCTGCGCCCGGAGCTGGAGGCGCAGTTCGGCAAGCTCCACGCCGACCTCGTCGCCGGAGTCCCCTCCATCGTCTGCACGCACTTCGACTCGAGCCCCGGCACCACGGAGCACTTCCGTCTGGTGACCGGCTATGACGCCGCGCGCGACGAGGTCATCTACCACGACCCGGCCGAGGCGCGTGGCGGCTACCTGAAGATGAAGCGAAGCCGCTTCCTCTCTCTCTGGCCCCTCGCCTACGGCCGCACCGGCGCGCTGGTGATCCGCATGCCGCTCCAGCTCAAGCAGCTCGTCGCGCCGCCGCGGAGCACGACCCGCCACTCGCCCGCCGACTTCGCGCAGCACGTGATGAAGCTCAGGGGCAGGCTCGCGCGCCTGCCCGGGCGCTTCACCGTGGTCGTCGAGCCGCCGTTCGTCGTCGCTGGCGACGAGTGGCAGGGCGACGTGCGCCGCCGCGCGCGCCAGCGCGTGCGCTGGGCGGTCCAGCTGCTGAAGCAGGACTTCTTCACGCGCGACCCCGACCAGATCCTCGACATCTTCCTCTTCAAGGACCGCGCGAGCTACCTGCGCGGCACGCGGGCGCTCGTCGGCGGCAAGCCGGGCACGCCCTTCGGCTTCTACTCGCCGCGCGCGCGCGGGCTCTTCATGAACATCTCCACCGGCGAGGGCACGCTGGTGCACGAGCTCGTCCACCCCTTCATGGAGGCGGCCTGCCCTGCCCCGCCGCCGTGGATCAACGAGGGCCTCGGCTCGCTCTACGAGATGGTCGGGCAGAAGCAGGGGCACATCTGGGGCTACCCGAACTGGCGGCTGCCGGCGCTGCAGCGGACCATCCGCGCGAAGGCGCTGCCTCCCTTCACCGATCTGATCGCCGCCGACGAGCACGTGTTCTACGAGGAGGACCCCGGGAGCAACTACGCGCAGGCCCGCTACCTCTTCTACTATCTGCAGGAGCGCGGGCTGCTCCCGGCCTTCTTCAAGGCCTACCTGAAGGGCCTCGCGCAGGATCCGACCGGGCTCGCCACGCTGAAGCGCACGCTGGGGATCACGGACCTCGCGGCCTTCCAGGTGCAGTGGGAGAAGTTCGTGCTCGGGCTGCGCTACCCGCCGTAGCGCCGGTCGCCTGGCGTGGCGTGACCTCCGTCACACCCCACCCTGCGCCGCGGCAACTTACCCGCTATCGCCTGCGCGCGGCCGTGCTATACGGGATCCATGCGCCGGCGCCGGGTCCTCCTCGCTCTGGGAGTCTCGGTCGGGCTGCACGCGCTCCTCTGCGTGCTGCTCCTC
>JAKLHH010001444.1 GCA_022710245.1 Myxococcota bacterium | reverse complement strand
GCATCCCGACGGTGAACTCGGCGAGCCCGACCTTGTCGGCCGGGTCGTTCACCGCGCCCACCTTGAACGCCACCTGCAGCTCGACGAGCGGCAGCCTGCGGTCGGGGAAGATCACCACCTCGAGGCCGTTCTTCAGCTTCAGGCGCTGCAGCCCCTGGGTGCTGAGCGCCTCGCCAGCGACCACGCGCGGGAGCTTGATCAGGTCGCTGCGGCCGCGCCAGTAGGCGCGCTCGTCGGCGGGCTTCTCAGCCTTGGTGGGCTGGCTGCTGGGCGGGTAGGCGGTGAGCGGCTGCGCGACGGGGCGGGGCGCGGGGCAGCCGGCGAGCGCCAGACCGCTCAGCGCGAGCAGCGTGAGGAGGTGAGCCGGGGTGAGCCGGGAGGTCCTCATCGCGCACCTCCCTTCTTCGTCGCGGCGGCCGGCGCGGGCGTCGCCTTGGCCGGCGCGGGCGCGGGCGTCGCCTTGGCCGGCGCGGGCGCGGGCGTCGCCTTGGCCGGCGCCGGCGTGGCGGCAGGGGCCTTCGCCTTCTCCCCGCCGCCGCCCTTGAGCAGGATCAGGCTGAGGTTCTTCTGCTGCAGGTAGCTCGTGGCCACGCGCCTCACGTCGGCGGCCGTCACCGCGTCGAGCTTGGCCGCCTGGGCGAGGAACGCGCGCGGGTCTCCCTGCAGGTAGGTGGAGCGGCCGATCTCGTCGGCGATGCCCTCGGCGGTGCGCAGGCGCGAGATCGCCGCGGTGGCGAGCTGGTTCTTCACCTTGACGAGCTCCTTCGGGCTGACCTCGGCCGCGGAGAGCCGCTCCACCTCGGCGAGGAGGCCGGCGCGCATCTTCGTCAGGTCGTGGGTGGGGAGCCCGATCGCGTAGATGAAGAAGAGCCCCGGGTGCTCCTGGCTCTGCACGAAGCCGCCGGCGCCCACGACGAGCTTGCCCTTGCGCACCAGCGCCTGGGTGAGCCGCGAGCTCTGCCCGGCCGAGAGGAGCGCGGAGATGACCTTGAGCGCGGGCAGGTCGGCGTGCGCCGCGGGCGGGACGTGGTAGGCGCCGAGGACGACGCCGAGCTGGGACGGCCAGTCGGCGACGCGCTGGCGGAGCGCGGTCTGCGGCGGCTCGACCGCGGTCACCGGCGGCGGCGTCTTCCCGCGAGGGATCGAGCCGAAGGCCCGCTCGACCGCGGCGCGCGCCTCCGCCTCGCTGACGTCGCCGGCCACGATCAGCGTGGCGTTGCCGGGCACGTAGTAGGTGTCGTAGAAGCGCCGGCAGAGCTCGACGGTGACGCTGTTCAGATCGGGGATGTCGCCCGCGGGCGTCCACGAGTAGGGGTGCCTGGTGAAGGCGAGCGCGTGGATCGCCTCGAGCGTGCGGCCGATCGGGCTGTTCTCCAGGCGCATGCGCTTCTCCTCCTTCACCACCTCTCGCTCGCTGGCGATGGTGAAGCGGGTCAGGTGCAGGTAGCGCATGCGCTCCGCCTCGAGGCGCAGCGCGAAGTCGAGGTACCGCCGCGGCATCGTGTTGTGGTAGGCGGTGACGTCCTGCGCGGTGAAGGCGTTATCCGAGCCGCCCACCGCCGAGACCATCCGCGCGTGCTCCTCGGGGGGCACGTGCTCGCTGCCCTTGAACATCATGTGCTCGAAGAGGTGCGCCATGCCGCGGATGCCCGGGCGCTCGTTCTTCGAGCCGACGTGGTACCAGACCTGCACCGTCACCACCGGCACCGCGCGGTGCGGCGCGTAGACGACGCGGAGCCCGTTCGCGAGCTGCCAGTCCTTCACCTCGATCTGGGGCTTGCTGGCGGGCGCGGGCGTCGGCGCGGCGCCTCCGGCCGACGCCGCGAGCGAGAGCGCCGCGCAGAGCGCGAGCGCGGTCAGAGCTTTCGTCCTCTCCATCGATCCTCCCGGAAGGTGCAGGAGTGTAGCTCGAAA
>JAKLHH010001443.1 GCA_022710245.1 Myxococcota bacterium | reverse complement strand
GAGACGATGATGCTGCAGATGATCTCCCGCGCGCTCCACCTGGTGGTGCACCTCAACCGGCAGGCCGACGGGCAGCGCCGCGTGGGCACCATCGCCGAGGTGGTCGGCATCGACGGCGGCGAGCTGCAGCTGCACGAGGTCTACCGCTTCGAGCAGTGGGGCCTTGACGAGCACGGCCGTATGCAGGGCGACTATCGCTGCGCGACCCGCGCCTACCTCGGCGAGCGCTTCCGCGCCGCCGGCGCGCCGCTCCACCCCTCTTGCCTGCGGGGCTCGAGATGAGCCAGCACCAGGCCGTCGCGCTCTTCGCGGCGATCACGCTCTTCTGCATCTTCCAGGCGATGTTCTGGACCGTGCGCGGCCGCCGCCGCCGCAAGGAGGAGCTCCTGCGCAGCCGCCTCCGCGGCGGGGGAGAGGCCGGCGGCGGGAACGTCAACATCATGCGCCAGGGCGTCGGGCAGATCTCCGACTCGCTCGCCCGCTTCCGCATGATGCGCCGGCTCGCCGCCGCCCTCGTGCAGGGCGGCTACTCCGTCACGGTGAGCCAGTTCCTGCTGCGCGTGTCGGCCATCGTCGGCGGCGTCCTGGTCCTGGTCGTCGCGCTCACCCGCTCGGCCGCGAGCGGGATCCTCCTCGCGGCCGTGACCGGGCTCGCCATCTACTACCTGGTCTCGCGCCGCCGGCAGAACCGCCTGCGCCAGATCGATCAGCAGCTCCCCAAGGCGCTCGAGCTGATGATGTTCGGCCTCCGCGCCGGCCACAGCCTCGAGGACACCATCCGCTTCGCGGCCAACGAGCTGGTCCCGCCCCTCGCCGTCGAGCTGAAGCGCTGCCACGAGGAGTACGAGCTGGGCCGGCCCATCGAGGACTCGCTCCTCGGCCTCTCGATGCGCCTCGAGCCCTGCAAGGCGCTGCGCACCTTCGTCGAGGCCGTGCTGGTGCTGAAGCAGACCGGCGGCAACCTGATCGAGATCATCGAGCAGATCATCGACGTCCTGCGCGCCCAGGCCGCCTATGAGTCGCGCTACCGCGCGCTCACCGCGGAGGGGCGGACCTCGGGCCTCATCCTCGGCACGCTGCCGCTGCTGATCCTGGCCGCGGTGGCGCTGGTCCAGCCGAGCTACCTGGCGTCGCTGATCTCCGACCCGGCGGGCTGGAAGGTGCTGGCCATCGCCGGCACCCTCTGGTCCGTCGGGATCCTGTGGCTGATGCGCCTCGTGCGCCCGGCTATCTGAGGAGGCAAGATGCTGCTCGCCCTCGCCTTCGCCGCCGTCGCCGTCTCGTTCCTCTGCCTCGCCCTCGCGCTCCGCTCGCGCAGGCGCGCGCAGGCCGCCGAGGCTGCCGCCGCGGCCGCCGAGGGGCAGGAGGAGCAAGCCGAGGAGCAGCGCGGCGGGGTGCGCCGCCTCGGCGCCATGCTGCGCCCTCGCGACGAGGAGGAGATCGAGGCGATGAAGGGCCGCATGGCCCGCGCCGGCCTGGTCAGCAAGGACGCCGTCGACCTCTACCTGACGGTGCGCTGGATGATCGTGATCGCGTGCCTGGTCGCCTCGGCGCTCCTCGGCTCGATGGTGGAGAGCCCGCTCCTCGCGCTCTTCATCTTCCTCTCGCTGATGGGGACCGCGGTGATCGGCCCGGGCCGCTGGCTCGACGGGCGGACCCGCGCGCGCCAGACGGCGGTCTCGCGCTCGCTCCCGGCCATGCTGGACCTCCTCGTCACCTGCCTCGAGGCGGGCCTCGGGCTGGAGCAGGCGCTCGAGCGCGTCTCGGCGGAGTCGCGCGCCGGCGACGACCTCCTCGCCGCGGAGCTCCGCACCACCCAGGCCGAGCTCCGCGCCGGCCTGGCCTTGCAGATCGCCTTCCGTCGCTTCGCCGCGCGGATCGGCACCGAGGACGTCAACACGCTCGCCGCGGTGATCACCCAG
>JAKLHH010001442.1 GCA_022710245.1 Myxococcota bacterium | reverse complement strand
CTCGAGGTGCTTCATCGAGGAGCGGAGCCCGGCCGAGGCGGTGCTCCTCAGGATGCGGCCCAGCGCCGCCTTCGCCGCTTGCTGCGGGAAGGCTGTCGTGGTGCGCAGGTCGACGTTCAGTGAGAAGGACCTCACCGCGGCCAGCGGCCCGGACTGCACGCTCTGCTGCACCACCCGGCTCGCCGCGGGCGCGGCGAGCTCGCGGTCGGCCTGCGACAGCGCGGCGCCGATCAGCCCGCGCAGCGCCGCCTCGTCCGCGCCCTTGAGGGCGATCGCGACGCCGAGCTCGGCGACGTCCGGCACCTGGGAGAAGTCCTTGCCGCTCTTCAGCTCGGTCACGGCCGCGCGGAACGAGGGCCCGAGGAGGCGCGCGCCCCCCTCCTGCAGCAGCTGGAGGAACCGCGCGGTCTTCTGGATCGCGTTGACGCCGACGTCGCGACCGGCGCCCGAGTGGGCCGCTGACCCGCTCAGGTTGAGGCGCGTGACCAGCGCGCGCGGCGCGCCGAGCTGCGCCGGGCGCGTGCCGGTGAGCGCCGCCGCGGTCACCGTGAGCTTGGGCGGGAGCGGGAAGTCGGTGCTGGTCGTGGCCGGCAGCGGCTCGAGCGCAGGGGCGCGCAGCGCGGCCGCGACCGCGATGAGGTCGCCGGTGCTCGCTAGCTCGTGCCGGATCGTGGTGCGGAAGAAGCCGCGGCTCCCGATCTTGACGCTCCGGTCGCCCGGGTAGCCGATCATCACGCCGTCGACCTTCGGGTGCTGCTGCAGGAACGCCTTGACCCCCTCGAACTTGCCCGTGTGCTCGGCAGCGTCGAAGAAGAGCACCAGGTTGCCGGCCAGCTGGTCCTTGCGCCCGCGGAGCTCCTCGCCGAGGGCGAGGAAGATGGCGGCGGCCGCCTTGCTGTCCGCGGTCCCGCGGCCGACCATCCGGTTGCCGTTGATGGCGGCGCCGAAGGGATCGCTCGACCACTGGCTGCGATCGCCGACCGGGGCGGTGTCGACCACGGCGTCGAGCACGTAGGTCGGCCCCGGCCGCGCGCCGGCGATCACGCTGGTGACGCCCACCGGACGGCGCCGCCGATCGCGCAGCGTCCGCGCGTCGAGGCCGGCGCAGCGGAGCTTGTCGCTGATCAGGGTGCAGATCGCCGCCGGATCGTCGATGCCGCCCTGGCTCGGCGTGCGCACCAGCTGCTGGATGGTCTCGACGATCTGCGCCCATGGCTTGGTTTGCAGGTCGCGCGGGAGCGCGGCGCTCTTCGCACTCGGGCTGGCGGCCGCGGAGCCCGCGAGGAGCAGCGCGAGGAGCAGGGGACCGAGACGGCGCACGACAGGCAGCATCGAGCCGTGCAGGTGCAGCGCTCGTGCCGCCGGTCGTTCCCGTGATTCAAGCCACTTGGAGCAGCGGAGCGACGCCGAAGCGTGGAGGGTGGCCAGCCCCCGAGTAGCCGCCTCGGGTAGGCTGGGCATGCCGCCCCGGACGCTGCTACGGTCCCGGACATGATGACAGCGCTGCGGCCCCACGTCGCCCGTGCCACGGGTCAGATCGAGAGCGTGACGCTGTCCGCGGACGGCGGGCACATCGTCCTCACCCGCGCGGGCTACGAGCTCTTCGACGCCTCGCTCGCGCCGGTGCGCGTGATCCGGGGCGCGCTGGGCTCCCCCACGCTCCTCGCCGACGGGCGCATGGTCTCAGCGGCGACGCGCGAAGTCATTGCACCCGATGACACGATCTCGAAGTTCGAGGGCTTCGACCGCGACACGTGCAAGGTGCTCCCCTCGGTCTCCGGAGACGGGTTCTTCGCGATCAACCCCAACTGCGTGGTCGTCGACCGCCGCGGCGAGCGCGAGGTGTGCTGGTACCCCGAGACCTACCTGCAGGGGGTCGAGGCGTGGAGCGACGGGCTCGCGCTCGCGGGCTCCCGGGGGCT
>JAKLHH010001441.1 GCA_022710245.1 Myxococcota bacterium | reverse complement strand
GTGACGGCGGAGGGAAGCTCGAGCAGCCATGAACTATCGTCGACCTTCGTCGCGAGGGTCGAAGATACTTCAGGGTCATCTTCGTGGTCGAGGCGGTCGGAGGGGTCGGAGGTTCGGGCGTGATGCACCGCGCACGAAACCCCAGCGGTCTTCGTCGAGGGAGCCCGCATCGGTCCCAGTGACAGCGGAGGGAAGCTCGAGCAGCCATGAACTATCGTCGACCTTCGTCGCGAGGGTCGAAGATGCTTCAGGCGAGATTATGTTGGAACCACCTCGCCGCTCCGGTGTCGAAGTCGAGCCATATGCCTTCCCCGAACGTCACCCCTCATCGTCGGAGCCGCGCATGAGTCGAGGTGAGCCGCAAGGAGGGGGCGCGCGTCCCCTGATCGCGCCGCGAGACCTGTCAGCGCCGATGCCGCCACCCGCGCCGATCGCTCCACCCGGGGGGCTGGAGGCCGGGGCCGCTCAGCCCGCCGATGGAGTCGCGGAGATCTCGCCGGAGATCTCGCCGGGCTGGGGCTCGCTCGCGACCGCCGCCGCGCTCGCGCCCCTGCTGGCGCACCGCATGCTCGAGTACCTCGCCGGCAGGCTCCCACCAGCGGGCTGGGGTGAGGCCTGCTACCACCTGCTGCCGCCGCTGGGCATGCTCGCGGCCGGGCTGCTCCTCTGGCGCTCCACCCCGCCGCTGCCCGGCGGTCGGCCGAAGGCGGTGCCTGGCCAGCGCGGGCTCTCGATCGCGGCGGGCATGCTCCTCGGCACCCTGGCCGCGCTCGCGAACCTCCTCTCGATGCTCGCCGGAGGCGGCCACGGCGCCGGCTCGGTCAGCGTGGTGACGCCCGGCGCGGTGGCGCTGGTCCTGCACGTCGCCCTCCTCGCGCCGCTCGCCGAGGAGGTCGCCTTCCGCGGCCTGGTCTACCGGCACCTCCGCCGCAGCATGGTGCCCGTCGGCGCGACCGTCATCTCGGCGGCGATCTTCGCCGTGATGCACGCCAGCCTCGGCCAGTCGGTCTGGGCCTTCCTCCTCGGGATCGTCGCCGCCTTCGCCTACGAGCAGACCCGCTCGGTGCTGACCCCGGTGCTCATCCACGGCCTCTTCAACGCGGTCCCCATCGGCGTCGCGGTGGTGCGCTCGCGGCCGGGCGACGTCGGACCGGTGTGGCTGGTGCTGCTCGTGATCGCGGTGATCTTCACCTTCGCGGCTCACAGCGCGGGGCGGGCGACGGGGCAGCGGCGCTAGACTCAGCGGCCCGCTTGATCCACGCCTCACAGCTCCTACCCGTCCCCCCATCTCCCACCTGTCCTCACATTTCTTCCAATCTGCAACATCGCCAAGTTGACGGAAATGTTTGACTTTGTCAGCTGTTTCATGTTGCAACGCAAAAAGGCTATTGCGCTGCAACATCGGCGTGACTATGCTGGGTCGTTGTCGAGGGAGCCCGATGCACGCGCGCCTGATGCTCTGGTTGGTCCTGGCCGGCTACGGCGCGCTGAGCCTCCTCCTCGCCCTCCGCGCGCGACGCCGCACGACCGCCTCCGAGAGCTTCGCGCTGGGCACTCGTGACCTCCACCCGGCGCTCGCCGGGCTCTCGCTGGCCGGGCAGATCGCGGCGGTCGGCATCTTCGTCATCGACCCGGCGCTGATCCGCAGCCAGGGGCTGGCCGGGCTCGCGGGCCTCGGCCTCGCGTGCCTCGGCAGCGCGGCCGGGGTGCTGCTCCTCTCGCGAGGCTTCCGCCGCGTCGGCGAGGAGCTCGGCGCCTCGACGGTCCCAGGCTGGCTCGGCCGCCGCTACCGCAGCCGCGGCCTGCAGGTCGGGTTCGCGCTCCTCAGCCTGGCGCTGATCAGCCTGCTGGTCCTCGTCATGGCCGGCATGGCGAGCGTGCTCTCGCGCCTCCTCGGCGTGCCCGCCTCTGCCGCGCTTGGTG
>JAKLHH010001440.1 GCA_022710245.1 Myxococcota bacterium | reverse complement strand
GCTGCGATGTCTGGTCGGTCGGCGTCCTCCTGCACGAGCTGGTGGCTGGCCGCCGCCCCTTCCAGCGCGCGCTCCCCGGCGAGGAGGTCGCCGCGATCCTCGCCGGCCTGCGTCCGCCGCTGGCCGAGGAGGACCGGCGTGTCTCGAGCGAGCTCGCCGCGCTGGTCGACGACTGCCTCGCGCTCGATCCGGCGCAGCGCCCCGCTGACGCCAGCGCGCTCCGCGCCCGGCTCGCCGCGCTGCCCGAGCAAGGCGAGGAGGGCGAGCTCGGTCGCCTGCTCAGCGAGCGCGAGGCGGCGCTGGCGCAGATGGCGGAGCGGCAGTTCGGCGTCTGGCGCGAGACGGCCGCCGCGGCCATCGAGGCCGAGGAGAGCTTCCGCGCGCTCGACGCCATCGACCGCGCGCTCGCCTACCAGCCGCGCCACGAGGAGGTGCAGCGGCTGATCGAGCAGGCCACGCGGCTGCAGCCTCCGGCCGCCCAGGTGAGGCCGCCGCGCCACGCGCGCCTCTGGGTCGGCGCCGTCATCGGGGCGCTCGTCGTGGTGCTGGCGGCGGGCGGCTGGTGGGTCCACCTGATGTCGCGCGCGCCGCTGCCTGCACCCCAGGCGACCACGCCGGTGGCGGGCGCGGGCTCGGGCTCCGCCTCCGCGGCGCCGACGCGCTACGACTGGGCGAGCGCCACGCCCGCCGAGCGGGGCTTCTACAAGGCCGCGGGCGGGCTGGTCGGTTTCCTCGAGCGCGGCGCGCGCAAGAAGCTCGAGACGAAGCCGCGCACCGAGCCCGGGCAGCGCGCGGCGGACCAGGCGGCGCTCGACATCGTCTCCGGCTTCGGCAACCTCATCTCCGACGCCGGCTCCGACGAGCCGCGCGTGCCGGGCACCGCGGTCTCGGTGAAGGGACAGGAGGCCGCGACGAAGATGCTCGGTGGGCTCCTGCGCCTCTTCGACGAGGGGCTGAAGGCGAGCGAGAAGAAGAAGGCCGCGAAGCAGAGGGCCGAGAAGACGAGGGCCGAGAAGAAGCCAGCGCCCTGACCGAGCTCGGCCAGCGCGACCCTCGGCGGGACCAACCCCCACGCCGGTCCGCAGCCGGACGCTGGATTCGCGCGACGAGCTTCGAAGGCACTCGGAGAAACCTGGCCCCCGAGATTGCACGGGGCGACGGGGCTCAGGCCAGGCGGGATACGATGAGCGCCCGATCCCGATCGGACGACAGGACTCGAAGCAACAACGCGGCGGGGCGTGCGCCACGCGATCGAGCCACGCCACGCGACCCCTGATGGGTTAATATCGGCCGCATGGTGCGCGAGGCAGAGCTCGAGCTCGAGGTGCGGCCGGGAGGCCGGGTCGCCCCCGTGCGCGCCGTCCTCCGGCGCGCCCTGACCACCATCGGCTCCGATGCCCAGGCGGACCTGGCCGTCGCCGGCGTGCCGGTGCGCTGGGCCGTGGTGCAGCGGGAGGGCGACGGCGTGGTGGTCCGTGCCCTCGGCAGCGGGGAGAGCCGCAAGCTGCGCCCCGGCCAGCGCGCGCTGCTGGGAGGCATCCAGCTCGCGCTGGAGCAGGCGGGCGGCGCCGCGGTCGCGGTTGAGCCCGGGCTGCCGCTCGGGGAGCTCACCGACCGGCTGAGCAGCGTCGAGGACCCCGCCGAGGCGCTCTCGCTCCTCCTCGCGGAGCTGATCGCGGTCAGCGGCGCCGACCTCGGCGCCGTGATCCTGCGCGAGCAGGATGACTACACGGTGGCGGTCGATCAGAGCCGCGACGGGTCGCGCCTGCCGGACTCGGGCAGGCTGCTCTCGGATCACATCGTCCGCGAGGTGCTCGACAGCGGCGAGCAGGTCGCCGTGGAGGACCTCGAGCTGGTGCCGCGCTACGCCCGCATCCCGTCGGTGATGGTGCTGCAGCTCCGCTCCGCGCTCTGCGTCCCGCTCC
>JAKLHH010000144.1 GCA_022710245.1 Myxococcota bacterium | reverse complement strand
CTCCCTCTCGGCGGCGACGCTGCAGCTCACGCTGCCGCTCAGCGGCGCGAGCGATCTCACCCTGAAGTCGGTGCAGCTCAAGGGGACTCTCGGCGCGACGGGGATCACGAACGGAGTCCTCGCCGGCGCGATCCCCAAGGCCGACGTGGATGGCAAGCTGATCCCCGGGGTCGCGGTCCTGCTCGACGCCACGCTGAAGGACCCCGGCGTCACCCAGTCCAGCAAGGACCAGATCAAGACGCTCTTCGACGTCAACAAGGACGGCAGCATCACCGCCAGCGAGGTCGCGACGAACCCGCTGATCAAGCTCTTCCTCGCCGGAGATGTGGACGTCGACGGCGACGGCGTGAACGAGCTCTCGGTGGGCGTCGGCTTCGAGGCTGCGGCGGCGGTCATCACGCCCTAGCGCTCGCCACCTTGCTGATGATCGGTCGGACCTGCCTCGCTGCCCTCTCGCTGGCGCTCGCCTCATGCCGACCCTCGCCTCCGAGGCTGGGCGACGCGGTCGTCGACGGCCTCGAGCACGTGGTGCAGCTCCCCGGCCTCGGCGGCCAGGCCTGCGCCGAGATGGTGCTGGGCCGCGCCGGCTGGGCGCTCGGTCAGGAGGACCTCTTCCGGCTCACGCGGCCCGCCGGCGATCCATCCTCCGCCTGCAACGCGCTCGCGCTCCACCGCCTCCTCACCGACCTCGGCGTGAGGAGCCGCGTCGTCGAGGCCCCCCTCGGCGCCGCCGCGCAGCGCGAGGCGGCCTTCCGCGCGCTCCACGCCGACCTCGCCGCGCAGCGACCGTCCATCGTCTGCATGCGACACCGCGAGCGCGAGCTGGAGGTGGAGCGCTTCCGGCTGGTCTTCGGCTACGACGCGGCGACGGCCAGCGTCCGCACCCACGACCCGGCGCGGCCCGACGGGGCCGACCAGCGCGTCCCCGTCGCCGCCTTCCTCGAGCGCTGGCTCGCGCGGCGAGTCGTCGTCGAGCAGCCGCCGGCTCCGCCCGCGAGCGGCCGCGCGCCGGGCGCCGAGCTCCTCCGCCTCCTGGCGAGCCAGAGGCAGCGCCTCCCGCGCGAGCTCACGCTCGTCGCCGAGCCGCCGTTCGTGCTGATCAGCGACGACCCCACGCCGAGGCTCCAGCGCCTGGCCAGGGCCACCGTGCGCTGGGCCACGGCGCGGCTCCGCGCCGGGCTCTTCGCTCGCGATCTGGCGCCGACCGAGCTCTGGCTCCTGCGCGACCACGCCAGCTATCGTCGGCACAGCCAGCGCTGGTTCGGCGTCGCGGCACCGCCCGGGTTCGGCTTCTACACGAGCGGGCGCCGGGCCGCGGTGCTCGACCTCTCGCTGGGCCGCGGCACGGTGGTGCACGAGCTGGTCCACGCCTTCCTGCAGACGGAGCTGCCCGGCGTGCCCGCCTGGCTCGACGAGGGGCTGAGCAGCCTCTACGAGGCGAGCGGCGACCGCGACGATCACCTGCACGGCTACCCCAACTGGCGCCTCAGCGGAGTGCAGCAGCAGCTCCGCGCGGGCAAGCTCCCCTCGCTCGCTGCGCTGCTCGCTCTCGGCGCCGAGCAGCTCCAGCGCACGCCCTCCGGCGACGGGCAGGCGCAGCTGCTCTGCTACTACCTGCAGGAGCGAGGGCTGCTGCGCACGTTCTACCGCGCGCTGCTCGCGGCTCACCGCGAGGATCCGACCGGCGCGGCGACGCTCCTGCGCGTCACGCGGTCGCCCTCCCTCGACGCGCTCGAGCGCCAGTGGCGAAGCTTCGCGCTCTCGCTCCACGACGGCGGCGGCTTCGACCCGGACCTCCGGGCCGTGCCAGCCGCTGGTGGGACTAGAAGGTGAAGCTGACGCCGAGCGCGAAGGAGCTCTTCCCGCCGGCGTCACGGATCGCGGCTGCGCGCAGGCGGAGGCCCTGGGCGTAGCGGACCCACGTCCCCGTCGAGATCGCCGCGGTGACGACGCCGACCACCACGCCAAGGACACCGATCCCCTCGAGGCCGTCGTTGCCGGGCTCGTCCCCGTACGCGATCGCGATCCCGCCGGCGGCGATCAGGACCGCCGCGTCGAGCAGCGAGAGCGCCGCCACGAGCGGCCTCGAGTAGTGAGCGCTGGGACCGCGCGCGATGAAGACCCCGTTCACCACCCCGTAGGTGAGGGCCGCGAGGCCGCCTCCAGCGAGCACCCAGCTCGTGATGACGAAGCGGCCGAGCTCCTGGTCGGCGTGCTCGGCCCGGGCGGTGGCGGGCAGCAGGGTGAGCAGCGCGAACGCCACCACCACGTGCTTCGCCGCGGGAGACCCTCTCGGCATCCGTCACCTCTCGTTCGAGCGAGCGTACCACGGGCCTGACCCGCGCGACGTGAGCCGCGCCGCGGTCGACCTGCCCCGCCGTTCCGGGGTAGCCTCGTTGGCAACAGCTACACGTTCTTCAACGACCTCCCCGGCCTCGCCCGGCTCGCCGAGGCGGCTCACGCCGACCCGCCGCTCCTCGCGGTGCAGCACGCGCCGGGCGGCGAGACGCTCCGCGGCCACGTCGAGAACCCAGATCGCCCGCGAGCTCGGCGTGCGCCCGGCGACGAGGCGCGGCTGCTGCAGGAGGCCCCCGCGTCCGTCGCGGCCCCCGCGTCCGTCGCGGCCCCCGCCCGCTGGACAGCGAGGATCCGACCGGCGCTCCGCGGATCGCGCGCTACGCTTACTCTCTTGATCAGCAACCGGCCCGGCCGCACGCCAGGCCGTGGAGAGGAGAGGACGCCATGGCAAAGCCGATCCCGCAGGGCTACCACACCGTCACCCCGAGCATCGTCGTCGAGGGCGCGGCGCGGGCCCTGGACTTCTACAAGCAGGCGCTCGGCGCCGAGGAGCTCTACCGGATGCCGACGCCCGACGGCAAGATCATGCACGCCGAGGTGCGCATCGGCGACAGCATCATCATGCTGTCCGACCCGTTCCCGCAGAGCGACCTGAAGCCGCCGCAGGCGCTGGGGGCCACCACCACCAACCTGCACATCTACTGCGCCGACGCGGATCAGGCCTTCAAGCGCGCCGTCGGCGCGGGCGCCACCGTCCGCATGGAGCCGCAGACGATGTTCTGGGGCGACCGCTACGCCACGGTGGTGGACCCCTTCGGCCACAGCTGGTCGTTCGCCACGCACGTCGAGGACGTCTCCCCGCAGGAGATGCAGGAGCGCGCGAAGCAGATGTTCAAGGACCAGCCGGGCGGCCCGTAGGCCGACCGTCAGATCACCGTTCCTCGCGCGCGGACCTCCAGGTCGGGGTCACCGCGCTCCGTAGCGGAGCTGCAGGTACCTCACGATCTCGTCGGCCTCGCGGACCACCGTCCCCGAGATCACCAGGCAGGGCACGCTCACCTCGCCCGCCGCCTCGCGCAGCTCCTCACGGTGGCGGCGCGAGAGCCAGACCTCCCTCTGCTCGACCTCCACCCCCAGCCGGCGGATCGCGCGGCGCACCCGCGCGCAGCGCGGGCAGAGGAGGCGAACGTAGAGGACCGGCGCGTAGTGCGGCATGCTGGCGACCCTGTCCCTCCAAATCACCGGTCACGATTCTCGAACAGTCACCCACGAATCATGACCGGTGATCTGGTGGCCTTTCCCGACGGGGAGCGGGCGCGACCCGTCCTCAAACAAACCTAAAGGAACGAGCGGAATCGCGCTCGTTCCTTTAGCCTGGATCAGATGTAGCGCTCGATCTTGCGCATCAGGTCGATGCGGTCGATCACGTCGGTGACGTAGTCCATGTGGTCGGTCTCGAGGACCAGCGTCGGCGAGAGGTCGTAGCGCTCGAACCACTCCTCGTAGAGCTGGTTGAGCCGCCGGATGTACGCGACGGGCACGCTCTGCTCCTCGGGCCGCCCGCGGACCTTGATCCGCTGCCGCACGGTGCGCAGGGTCGCGCGGAGGTAGATCATCACGTCGGGCGGGCGGAGCGCGGCGAGGATGCTCTTGTAGAGCGACTGGTAGGTCGCGTAGTCCCGTGCTGTCATCTTGCGCGAGCGGTAGAGGTTCGCCGCGAAGATCTCCGCGTCCTCGTAGATGGTCCGGTCCTGGACCACCGTCACCCGGCTCCGCATCTTCTCCAGCTCCTGGTGGATGCGGAACTTGCCGGCGAGGAAGTACATCTGGCTGTGGAAGGCCCACCGGCGCATGTCCCCGTAGAAGTCCTTCAGGTACGGGTTCTCCTCGTTCGGCTCGTAGAACGGGGTCAGCTGGTAGTTGCCGCAGAGGAACTTCACCAGCGAGCTCTTCCCCGAGCCCATGTTGCCGGCCACGGCGATGTACTTGCGCGAGCTCATCGGCCCTCCTCACTCACCGGTTCAGCGCCCGAGGCGCCGTGGGATAGCGGCGAGCGCGTCCGCGAGCGGGAGCTGCTCCTGCGCGGAGGTGCCCATGTCACGCACGGTGATCAGCCCCTGCGCGAGCTCGTCGTCGCCGACGATCAGCGCGAGCTTCGCGCCGAGCCTGTTCGCCCGCTTCATCTGGCTCTTCAGGCTGGCGGCGCGGTGGTCCACGTCGACGGAGATGCCCGCGCGCCGGAGCCCCAGCGCGAGCGCGAGCAGCGAGCGCCGCGCGGCCTCGCCGTGCGCCACGCAGCAGACCTCCGCGACCGGCGGCAGCGGCGGGCGCTCGTCGCCGAGCGTGAGCAGGAGCCGCTCGAGGCCCATCGCGAAGCCCACGGCGGGAGTCGGCGGACCGCCGAGCTCCTCGACCAGGCGATCGTAGCGGCCGCCGCCCGCGACGGTGTTCTGCGCGCCCAGCTGCTCCGAGCGGCTGATCAGCTCGAAGGTCGTGCGCGTGTAGTAGTCGAGCCCCCGCACCAGCCGGTGGTCGATCTGGTAGGGGAGCTCCATCGCCGCGAGGTCGGCGAGGAGGCCGTCCCAGTGCGTGCGGCACGGCCCGCAGGTGTGCTCGAGGGAGGTCGGGGCCCGCTCGGCGATGACGCGGCAGCCCTCCACCTTGCAGTCGAGGACGCGGAGCGGGTTCTGCTTGAAGCGGCGGCGGCAGTCCTCGCAGAGCGCCCCCTCGTGCGGGGTGAGGTAGGCGAGGAGCGCGGCCCGGAAGGCCGGGCGGCACTCGCCGCAGCCGAGCGTGTTGAGGTGCAGCTCGAGGCCGCTCAGGCCCAGCTCCCCGAGGAGGTCGGAGAGGAGCGCCATCATCTCGGCGTCCATGCCCGGGTCCGCGGCGCCGAGCGCCTCCACGCCGAGCTGGTAGAACTGGCGGTAGCGTCCGCGCTGGGCGCGCTCGTGCCGGAACATGGGGCCGAGGTAGTACCAGCGCGTGACCGGCTCGCTCTGGTTCACCGCGTGCTCGATGTACGCGCGCACGGCGGAGGCGGTGCCCTCGGGGCGGAGCGAGAGCGAGCGGCCGTCCCGATCGTCGAAGGTGTACATCTCCTTCTCGACGATGTCGGTCTCCTCGCCGATGGAGCGCGAGAAGAGCGACGTGTGCTCCACGATCGGGGTGCGCACCTCGCTGTACCCGTAGCGCTCGAGGAGGGCGTGGCTCCGGCGCTCCACCTCGCGGAGGCGACGGCTCTGGGGGGGGATCATGTCGTACATGCCCTTGACCGCCTGCAGGCGGGAGGGCTCGCGGCGTTCACTCATGGCTGCGCAGTGTAGCCTGGAGCGGGCAAAGCGCCCACCCCCCACGTGCATCGAAGGCGACCAGCCCCGGCCCGCCCTGCCGACGATCTCCGCACCTCGGCGTCGAAGGGACTTCAGCTCCGGCTCATCCTGCCGATGATTCAGGTATGAGCGCCAGCCTCGGCGTCGAGCTCTCCTGGCTCGCCCTCGTCGGCGCGCTGGTGGGCGGCGCCGTCCTCGGGCTCGTGCTCCGGCGGCGTCCCCGCGCCGCGCCCCGCCGGGAGCGAGCGCCTGCCCCCGGACAGGAGCTCGCCCGCCTGCGCGCCCAGCTGCAGCCACGCGCAGGTCGAGTTCTTCGTCAACTTCCCCGAGGTGGTCCGCTGCCTCACCGCGGCGCTCACCCAGGCGCAGGTGACCTCCGCCTGCTCGCGGGCCTTCTCCACGCTCCTCCACACCCGCCACGTCGCCATCCTCCTCGCGGAGAGCCCCACCCACGTACGGCTCGTGGACGGCGCGGGCTTTCCGCCCGAGCACCGCAACCAGCTCTCGCTCGGGATCGGGGAGGTGGGGCTGATGGACCTCCTCGCCGGTCGCGCCGTGGCCAGCCTGGGCGATCACCCCGCCGCCAGGCAGCACCTCGCCGCGCGCGGCCTGCCAGCAGAGCTGGCCGTCCCGCTCTGCCACGGCGACGAGGTGCTCGGCCTGATCCTGGTCGCGGAGACGGGCGACGACCAGCACCTCGCGCGCCGCCTGCTGGTGATGCTCGCCGACCTCACGGCGGTGGCCCTCCACGCGGCGCGCCTGGTGGGGGAGATCCGGCGAGCCGCGGAGCAGGACGCGCTGACCGGGCTCGCCAACCGGCGCACGCTGATGGCGCGCGTGCAGCAAGAGCTGCAGCGCTGCGCCTCCTACGGCTCGCGCTCGTCGCTGGCGATGATCGACGTCGATCACTTCAAGCAGTACAACGACAGGAACGGCCACGGCGCCGGCGACGTGCTCCTGCGCACGCTGGCCGGGCTGCTCGCGGGCTCCACCCGGCGCACCGACCTGGTCGCGCGCTACGGCGGCGAGGAGTTCACCGTGGTCCTCTCCGGCGCGGACCGGCAGCAGGCGCTGCAGCACGCCGAGCGGATCCGCGGCGCCGTGTCGGGGCACGCCTTCGCGGCGGGCGCGAGCCAGCCGCTCGGCCACGTCTCGATCTCCGTCGGGGTCGCCACCTTCCCCGACGATGCCACCACCGTGGAGGCGCTCTTCAAGGCGGCGGACGGAGCGCTCTACCAGGCCAAGCACGGCGGCCGCGACCGCGTGGTCCCCTGCGGGGCGGAGAGGACGCTCGGCGCCGCTCGCCAGGCCGGGCGCTGAGGCGTGGCGCTGAGACGATGGCTCAGGGAAGGATGGTGACGGTGAGCGTGTTGGAGTCGCTCCCGCCGCTCCGCACCGAGATGAGGGCCTGCTCCGCCGCGAGCCCGGGGACGATCGCGTTGAGCTGCGTCGCGGCCTGCAGCGTCGGGCTCACCGAGTAGCGCGCGGCGCCCTGCTTGAAGATCACGTCGCTGGACGTGCTCGAGAGCCCGCTGCCGTAGATGGCGATCGCATCGCCCGCGTGGACCGCGCTCTCTCCGGTCGCGGTCGTCACGCCAGTGAGGACCGGGCAGACGACGGGGAGCGTCGGCGTGCTGCCCGTGTAGGTCGCCTGCAGCACGGCCCGTGCCTGGCCCGGCGTGCCGTCCCACCGGATCAGCCCGTAGCCGGCCTGCAGGTGGATGACCGGCTCGTCGAGGAGCTGGTGCACGACGCCGAAGGCGAGCCCGCTGGCGAGGAGGACGTCCAGCACGGCGGCGGTGCGCTTGGCGGCCACGCACTCACCGCCCTGCTCGCGCGGGAAGCCGATCGCGCCGAGGAGGAGCCGGCGCCCGTCGGCCGTGGGGTCGACCTTCTGCGCGACTCCCTCGAGCAGGGTGAGCGCCGGCTTCAGCGTGACCTCGAGGACACCCGGGGTGGTCCCCGCGAGGAGCGTCCGCACGTCCAGCGAGAAGTAGTCCGGCACGGCGTGGAGCTCGTCCGGCAGCTCGTTCAGCGCGGGGAGCACGCCCGAGGCGATGGCGCCGAGCTCGGGGGCGTCGAGCTCGACGCCGGAGAAGACCAGCCCGCGCGTCCGGTCGCGCGTGTCCGCGACGGCCCGCGCGCGCGCCGCGAGCTGCTGCGCGTAGGCGGTCAGCGCCACCGCGGTCACCGGCGTGAGCTGTCCATCGCCGCCGGACTGCATCAGGATGAAGCGCTTGCCCGGGTAGGTGGCGACCAGGTGGCTCGCCAGCCCGCTGATCTCGTCGAGCTCCTGCTGGCGCTCCGCCGCCGAGAGGCCATCCTTCCAGCACTGCTGGTCGTCGCAGGAGGTGTGGACGTCGAGGAGGATGGTGGTGAAGATCGGCTCGCCGAGGACGGCGGCGTAGCTGCTCGCCTTGGCGACCTCGAGCAGCGACTTGAAGGACGCCGTGCCGTAGACGGCGCTGTTCGTCCCCAGATAGAGCCGGATCGTGTGCGTGCCGAGCGTCTTCAGCTGGCCGGCGCCCCAGGCCAGCGCGCCAGCCGCGCCGGCCGTGGGCGGCAGCTCGCCCGCCTCGTGCGCGACGCCGATGCGCGCCCTCGGGTCCTGCGCCGGCGCCGGATAGAGCGGTCCGCAGCGGCCGCCCAGGCAGCTCTGGCCGAGGCAGTCGAGGTCCTCCCTGCAGAGCTTCCCTTCGACGCAGCGCTTGCACGCCAGCCCGCCGCAGTCGACGTCGGTCTCGCTGCCGTCCTGCTGGCCGTCCTCGCAGCTCGGCGGGGGCGGCGGTCGTTCTCCCGCCCCCTCGCCGGCGTGATCGCTGCCGCCCCGGTCGGCCATGGCCGCGTCCGCGGCGACGTGCGTGAAACCGAGGAGCTGGTGACAGCCGGAGGCGACGAGCACAGCGGCCAGAGGGAGGAGGAGGAGCGACGACGCACGCGACATCGCCCCCATTCTAGCATCGCGCGCCCCCCCGCGGGGCTCAGTGGGGCGTCGGCTCCTCGGTCGAGAAGCGCGCCCGATCGAGCCGCGTCTCGACGAGCGCCTCCAGCGCGAGGTTCGGCTGCAGCACCCGCAGCCCCATCAGGTGGCGGCTCCCCGGCGCCTCCTCGAGTCGCGTCACCACCGCGTCGATCAGCGCCCAGCTCGTGCCGCCGCGGACCCGGACCGGCAGGCTCAGCGAGACCCGGGTCCCGGCCGCCGCCCGGTGGAGCGAGCAGACGCGCAGCCCACGCGCGGAGACGTCCTCGGTCTGACCGACGAACTCGCCCGCTTCGGACCAGACCACCACGTGCTCTCGCAGCGGCACGCGGGGGGTGGAGCGGCGCTCCTCTGGATACGTCAAGCACACCTCCAGCAAACGGGCACATTCTACAGCAAGCCGGGTGCCACTGGCCCGTCACGCGATTCCGCCGAGATCGGCGGTCGACCGGCAGGCGGTGGTGGGCGGGCGCGCAACACCTGGCGCGCAAGCGTTGCGTGGCGTCCACGCGGTGAAGGGTGGTGAGCGGGAGCCGGTCGCCCCGACTCACCGCGACGGTGGCTCAGGACCGCCCCGCGACTCACCGCGGCGTGGCTCAGGACCGCCGCCGCCTCAGCCCGAGCCGATCCATCTCCGCCATCACCTGCTTCAGGTCCTCCCAGGCAGGGCGCTTGCCGTCCGCGTTGCGGAGCAGGTAGGCGGGGTGAAAGGTCGGCATCAAGGGGATGCCCTGATACGCGTGGAACCGCCCGCGCAGCCGCGTGATCCCCACCTCCGTCCGGAGCAGCGTCTTCGCCGCGAAGTTGCCCATGGCGAGGATGATCCGCGGCGAGATGATCTCCACCTGCTGCTGCAGGAACCGCTCGCAGGCCGCGATCTCGTCGGGCGCCGGATCGCGGTTCTGCGGCGGACGGCACTTGATGATGTTGGCGATGTAGACGTCGTCCCGGCCGAGCCCCATCGCCTCGAGCATCTTGGTGAGGAGCTGCCCCGCCGCTCCGACGAAGGGCTCCCCCTGCAGATCCTCGTCGCGGCCCGGTCCCTCGCCGACCACCATCAGCTGGGCCTCGGGATCGCCGACCCCGAAGACCAGGTTGCGCCGCGTGTCCCCGAGCCGGCAGCGATGGCACTCGCCGAGCTCGGCGCGCAGGTGCTCGAGGCGCGCGCGCCGATCGCCGGCGGCCGCGACCGAGGGCGCGGGCTCGAGCGGCCCGGCGGGAGCAGCGGGTGGCTGGCTCGGCGGCGGCGGCGGCGGCCCGGGCTCAACGTGGGGCGAGGGCGCCGTGGGGGCAGGCGCGGCGGGCGCAGGCGCGACAGCGGTCGCGGCCACGATCGGATCGGGCTCGGGCTCGGGTGGCAATCCGAGCCGGGGCGACGGCGCGGCGCGGACATGGCGGGAGCCGTGTCCCTGCTCCCAGTCGAGGCGCGCGCGGAACGCGGCCACCAGCGACGCGAGCTCGACGCGGGGATCGGTCATCGCTTGCTCCTCGCCTTCGGTCGCGCGTCGCGGCGGCGCTGCTGAGCGGTCCGCTCGCGCGCGTCCGCCAGCGCGGCGGCCACCCGGGTCAGGATCGCGGCGGCGACCTGGCGCTTGCGCAGCAGCGGGAGCTCCTCGCGTCCGCCTCCGGCGTCGACGATGATCACCCGGTTCGTGTCCACCTCGAACCCGGCGCCCTCGGCGCTGACGTCATTGGCGACCAGCAGGTCGCAGCCCTTCGCGGCGCGCTTGGCCTCGGCGATGGCGGCCAGGTCCCCGCCCGTCTCGGCGGCGAAGCCGACCAGCAGCGGCCGCTTGCCGCCGCTCGCGCTCCTCGCGCCGCGCTTGCCACCCGCGCGCTTGCCCAGCCCCGCCAGGATGTCCTCGGTGCGCTCGAGCTCGAGGACGTGCCGCGCGCCGAGCGCCTCCTTCTTCAGCTTCGCGCTCGCCGCCGTCACCGGGCGGTAGTCCGCGACCGCGGCCGCCATCACCACGGCGTCCGCGCCCGGAGCCCGCGCCCGCACCGCGGCGGCCAGCTCGGCTGCCGTCACCACGTCGACGCGCTCCACCCCGAGCGGCGTCGGCAGCGCGCTCGGCCCCGCGAGCAGCATCACCCGCGCCCCCCGCGCCGCGGCCTCGGCGGCCAGCGCGAACCCCATCTTCCCCGAGGAGCGGTTGCCGACGAACCGCACCGAATCGATGGGTTCGTGGGTGGGGCCGGCGGTGATGAGGACACGTCGAGAACTGGGCATTGGCGTCCATCGTAAAGATGCCGGAGCCCGCGCGTCGGTTTGCG
>JAKLHH010001439.1 GCA_022710245.1 Myxococcota bacterium | reverse complement strand
CGTCGTCGGGATCGACCGCGACGACCACCCCCGAGACCGGCGCGAGGCAGTCGGGCTCCTCCGAGCCGGCGGCAGCGAGGGCGAGGAGGTCGCCGACGCGCACGGCCTCGCCGGGGCGCACGGTCGGGACGCGCGCGCCGCCCGCTGGACCGCGAGCCGGGAGCGTCACGCGCGCGGGGATCACGGTGGGCCCCCAGAGGTCGGCCGTCGCGAACCCGGCGAGCCCGAGCCGCTCCACCGCGCGCTCGAGGGGGAGGCGGCGCGCCTCGCGCTCGGGGTGCGGCTGCAGGGGCCGCGGCTCGGCCAGGGTCACCCCCTGCGCGCCGAGCCGGCCCGCCACCGCGGCGACGATCTGCGAGGGACGGAGCTGGCTCGGGCAGACCGCGGAGCAGACGCCGCAGCCCACGCACTCGAGCGCGCCGAGGAGCGGGGCGCGGGGCTCGAGGGCAGAGCCCGACCACGACGCCGAGACGGCCTGCAGCACCCGGTGCGGCTCGAGGCTGGCGCCGAGGAGGCGCGCGGTGCAGGCGTCGGTGCAGGAGCGGCAGGCGGCGCAGGCGGAGGCGCTCCGGCGCAGGTGATCGGCGAGCGGCACGGTCGCGGCCACGACCAGCGGGTGATCGTGCGGGAGGACGACGAGACCGCGAGCCCCGAGGTCGAGCGGCGCATCCTGATCGATCCGGGCGCCGCCCACCACGCCGCCGACGAAGCCCACCCAGGCCGGGTCGGGACTGCCGCCGCAGGCGGAGACCAGCTCGCGCGCCGAGGTGCCGGGCGCCGCGTCGACCACCGCCGGCCGCCGCACGTGGCCGGCCACCGTGAGCGTGCGCCGCGAGAGGGCCCTGCCCTCGAGGGCGGCGCCGACGTCGGCGAGGACGGTCGCCTCGACAACGAGCGCGCGGTCGAGCCCGCTCGCCGCCGGGCTCTGGCCGGCGCGCGCGGCGAGGTCGGCGCGGAGCGAGCCAGGCTCCAGCGCGAGGCGCGGGGCGACGGGCACCACGCGCGCGCGGCTGCCGGCCACCTCGCGACCGAGGAGGGCGAGCAGCTCGGGGTCGCGCTCGTTGGCGGCGAGGAGCAGCTCGTCGGCGCCTACCAGCAGCCCGACCGCGGCGAGCCCGCGAACCAGCCGCCCCGGGGCCCGCCTGGCGAGCCCGGCCTCGGTGCGCAGCAGGGGCTCGTCGTCACAGACCCGCCCGACCACGACCTGCGCGCGTCGGCCGCGCAGGTCGAGCCGGCGCCCTGCCCCGTCCGCCACCCGCGCCAGGCGGGCGAGGATCGCCTCGGGCACAGCGCCTGCCTCCGCGGTGGCTGGCGTGGGGAGGTCCTGGCTCGTCGACATCGACCTTTCATAGCCCCGTCGTGGCTTGGGTGTCAAACCGCGACCGCTGCGAGTATTATCGGCCTCCCTGGAGGGGTGGTCGCGTGCCGACCCGAGGACTCAGCGAGCTCGAGCGCGCCGTGCTGCTGGCCGCGGCCATGGATCACGGCCCTGCCCTGCCGCGGCTACAGCGCCTCGCGGGCGAGGGCGGGGAGCGCTGCCGGCTCGCCCACGCGGCCCTCGCCGCGCTCCCTTCGGGCCTGCGCCGGCGCGAGGTCGCGCTCCTCGGCCGCGAGCTCCTCGCCCCGCTGCCGGCTGGCCTCGAGCGCGTCCACCCGAGCTGGCTCGAGCACCTCCTCGAGCGCGAGGACCCCGCCCTCGCGTCGCTGCTCCTCGCGGCGCTGCCGGCCTCCCTCACGGCGAGGCTGGGCCTCCACCACTCCGCCGTCGACCACGGCGCCCCTGCTCCGGCGATCCGCATGCTCGCCTGCCGCCTGCTCCTCGAGGCGCTGCACCCGATGCCGCCCGAGCGACCGTCGATCGAGCCGCCCCGCTCCCTCGAGGAGCTCGTGGGCTGGCCCGGCGATCGTGTGCTCGCCACGCTGCG
>JAKLHH010001438.1 GCA_022710245.1 Myxococcota bacterium | reverse complement strand
CGGCCTCGCGGAAGAGCTGGCGGTAGCGCGCGGCGTGCTCGCGCCGGGCGGCGGTCCAGCGCTCGAGGTGTCGCAGCTTGACCCTCAGCACCGCGGCCTGCAGCGCGTCGAGGCGGTAGTTGCCGCCGACGAGGTCGTGCAGGTAGCGCCCGCCGCCCCCGAGCTGGCCGTGGATGCGCAGCGCCCGCAGCTGCTCGGCCAGCGACGGGTCCTGGCAGGTCACCATGCCGCCGTCGCCGAAGCCGCCCAGGTTCTTGCTGGGGAAGAAGGAGAAGCAGGCGACCGAGCCCAGCACGCCAGCGCGGCGGCCGCCCAGCTCGGCGCCGATCGCCTGGGCGGCGTCCTCGACCAGCGGGATGCCCGGCGCGGCGGCGGCGAGCTCGGGCATCGGCGCGCAGCGGCCGAAGAGGTGCACCGGCATCACGGCCCGCGTCCGTGGGCCCACCCGCTCCGCGACCTGCGAGGGATCCAGGTTGTAGGTGGCGGGGTCGATGTCGACGAGCACCGGCCGCGCGCCCAGACGGACAATGGAGCCCGCGGTGGCGAAGAAGGAGTAGGCGGTGGTGATCACCTCGTCGCCGGGGCCGATCCCGAGCGCCTGCAGGGCGACGAGGAGGGCGTCGCTCCCCGAGGAGACCCCGACGGCGTGGCTGGCGCCGACGTAGGCGGCGAGCTCGGCCTCCAGCCGCTCCACCTCGGGGCCGAGGATGAAGCGCTGGTCCTCGAGGACGGCGTGAACGGCCGCGTCGAGCTCCTGCTTGATGGATCGGTACTGGGCCTTGAGGTCGAGAAGGGGTACTGGCATGGTCCTCGAAGCTGCAGGGGTGGTATGGTTGCAGCCGACTCTACTCCGGAGCCACCCGTGTCGCCACCGCCATTGCGGACTGACGAGGAGCGCTTCGGCGCCGCCGCGCTCACCCGCCTGCGCGAGGCCTGCGCCGATCTCTGCTGGCTCCTCTCCCGCGGCTACGCGGAGGTGGCGGCCCTCAAGCTGGTCGGGGACCGCGCGGGGCTCGACGCCCGCCAGCGGCGTGCGGTCGCGCGCTGCGCCTGCTCTGACGCGGCGCTCGCCGAGCGGCAGTCCCGGCGCCTCGACGTGCAGGCGCTCGCCGGCCAGCCGCTGGCGATCGACGGCATGAACATCCTCATCACCCTGGAGACCGCCGCCGCGGGCGGGCCGCTGCTGCGAGGCCGCGACGGCTGCCTGCGCGACCTCGCCGGCGTGCACGGGAGCTACCGCCACGGCGCCGCCACGCTGGTGGTCGCGCGCCAGCTCGGGCTGACGCTGGCCGCGGCGGGCGCGGGGCCCGTCTGCTGGATCCTCGACCGCCCCGTGTCGCGCAGCGGCGAGCTCGCTCAGCGGCTCAGACAGGAGGCGGAGAGGGCTGGGTGGAGGTGGGAGGTCGCGCTCGAGGACGACGCGGACCGCGCGCTCGTCGACTCGCAGCGGGTCGTCCTCAGCGCCGACGGCTGGGTGCTCGACCGCTGCGTCGGCTGGGTCGAGCTCACCAGTGGCCTGGTGTCAGGGGCGTGGGTGGTCGACCTGAGCCCGTGAGGGTCCGCTCGCGCCGGGGAGGGCGGGGCTAGGTCGTGCCTGCGGTGTAGGCGGCGATCGCCGACAGCGCCGCGATCAGGCCCAGGTAGCAGACGAGGGTGCGGCGGTCCCGGTCTGCCGGCGCCTGGCCCAGCAGCGCGCGAGCCCCGGCGGCGACCAGCAGCAGCAGCAGCAGGCCCTCGCCGCTGAGGAACCAGGCGGCGCCGATGGCGAGCGCGGCGAGCCCGCGGTCGCGGCGTGGCATGGCGCGAAACGCGCGCCCTCCGTCGAGCTGCCAGACGGGCAGCAGGTTGAAGAGGTTCAGCCAGGCGCCGACCCGGGCGATAGCGGCCCACGCCGGCGAGCTCCAGAAGAGGTGCACCGCGAGCGCGA
>JAKLHH010001437.1 GCA_022710245.1 Myxococcota bacterium | reverse complement strand
GCACCCTCGCCGCGCTCTCGGCGCGCGAGGCGGCAGGCGTGCGAGAGCTGCTGCTCCGGCTGGTGACGGCCGAGGGGACGCGGCGCATCCTGCCGCGCGGGCAGCTCCTCGAGGGGCTCCCCGAGGGCGGACCGCTCCTCGATCGGCTGCTGCAGGCCCGCCTGCTGACGCTACGGCAAGCCCACGGCGAGGGCGCCGGCGAGGCACGCGTCGAGCTGGTCCACGAGTCGCTGGTCCACTCCTGGACGAGGCTCGCGCGCTGGCTCGAGGAGAGCCGCAGCGAGCTCACCGCGCTGAGCGAGCTCTCGCAGTCGGCCGAGCTGTGGGAGCGTCGTGGCGAGCGCCCCGATGAGGTCTGGCGCGGCGAGACGCTCCGCGAGGCGCGCCGGGCCGTGGCGCGTGCCTCGACGCGGATCCCGGCGGTGGTGACGCGCTTCCTCGAGGCGGGGCTGCGCCGGGAGCGGCGCTCGCTGCTGCGACGCCGCCTGATCGCGTCCTCGGCCTTCGTCGTCCTCGGGCTGGTGGCCCTCGCCGCGCTCGTCGCCGCGGGCGCCTTCCGGGCCGAGCGGCAGGAGGAGCGGCGCCGCCGCGCCGAGGCCGAGCGAGAGGGCGCGCGCGCGGCCCTGCTGCGCGGCGACCTCCTCGAGGCACGGGCCAAGCTGCGCGCCTCCCTGGAGGTGGAGGACTCGGCGCTCGCACGTGCGCTGTGGTGGCGGCTCGGCCAGGACCCCACCGTCTGGCGTCGCGACCTCGGCGGCATCGTCTACGACGTGGCCTTCTCGCCCGACGGCGGCACCATCGCCGCGGCCTGCCAGGATCGTTCGATCTACCTGATCGACGCCGCCACCCTCGCCGTCCGCGTCCTCCGCGGGCACGCGGACCAGGTCTTCTCCCTGGTCTTCTCTGCCGACGGCGAGCGCCTCGCCTCGGGCGCCTGGGATGGCGCGCTCCGGGTCTGGGACCTCCGCCGCGGCACGGTGAAGGAGCTGCTCGGACACCGCGCGATGGTACGCGGGGTGGCCTTCAGCCCCGACGGCCGCACCCTCGCCTCGGCGAGCCACGACGGCAGCGTGCGGCTCTGGGACCTGACCGGCGGCGGCGAGCGGGTGCTGCAGGCCGCCGGCAGCGCCGTCCTCGCGCTCGCCTTCAGCCCCGACGGCCAGCGCCTCGCGGCCGGGAGCATGGACCATGGGCTCCGCGTCTGGCCCATCGCGGGCGGCGGCCCCGCTCCCTCCCGGAGCTCCGGGCCGGGACGCGAGGCGCGGGACCCTCGCGCGTTCGCCGGCCACACCGGCGCGGTCACCTCGCTCGCCTTCACACCGGACGGCAAGCTACTGATCTCGGGGAGCCGCGATCGCACCGTCCGCCTCTGGGACCCGGCGAGCGGCGCCGAGCGGGGCCTCCTCGCCGGGCACCCCTCGTGGATCTACATGGTCGCGGTCAGCGCGGACGGCCGCTCGCTCGCCACCGGAGGGGTCGACGGTGCGCTCCGGCTCTGGGACCTGGCGGCCCGGCGTCTTCGCCGGGTCCTCCCGGGCCACCAGGGCGTGGTCACCGCGGTGCGCTTCAGCCCCGACGGGCGCGCGCTGGTCTCGGGCGGCTACGACAAGAGCGTCCGGCTGTGGAGCCTCGAGAGCGGCGGTGAGCGGCGCGCGCTCGAGGCGAGCTCGCACGCCGTCTCCTCGGTGAGCTTCTCGCCCGACGGCAAGCACCTCGCCTCGGCCGGCTGGGATCGCACGATCCGGATCTGGGAGCTCGCGAGCGCCGAGCCGGGCCGCACCCTGAGCGGGCACACCGACACCGTGTACGCCGTGGACTTCAGCCCTGATGGCCACCAGCTCGCGTCGGCCAGCTGGGACCGCACGGTGCGTCTCTGGGACGCCGAGCTGGGCAGCGAGCTCCGCGTCCTCGCCGGCCACACCGCCGGGG
>JAKLHH010001436.1 GCA_022710245.1 Myxococcota bacterium | reverse complement strand
TCAACCGCCGTCGCCGCGCCGGCCGCGGCCTCGCCGTCCTCGCGCTGGCAGGCGCCATGGGCACCGGCGCCTACCTCCTCGCCAGCCGCTACGGCGGCACCCCGAGCGGTGGTGGCGCCGACGCGGGCACGCGAGTGACCCGCGCCCCTCGCGCAGACGCTGGCCCGCGCGCGCGTCCCCGCGACGCGGCGCTGGCGCGGCCGGCGAGCTCGCCCGACGCGCGCCCGCGGCTGGTGCGCATGCTGCGGGTGGTCCCCGCCGTGCTCCGCACCCTCGAGATCATCCCGACCCCGAAGGCGGTGGGGATCTGGCTCGGCGAGAAGAAGCTCGGCGACTACGGCCCCGATCTGCGCACCGTCACCCTGCCCGTCGGGGCGCCCAGCAAGCTCACCTTCCGCAACGACGGCTGCTGCTTCGAGAAGGTGATCACCATCGGCCCCAAGCAGGACCTCAAGGTGCTGCGCGTGCGGCTCCCCTGGAAGCCCGCCCGGGTCCGCGTCGCGGTCACGCCCTCCGTCGAGGCCGACGTGCAGGTCGGCTCGATCGTCTCGCGGGCGGGGCAGCCCATCGAGGTGTCCATCCCCTCCTACTCCGAGGACGGCCAGGACGAGGTCGAGGTGAAGGTGAGCGCCTCGGGCTACGCCACCGAGACCCGCAAGGTGGTCCTGCGCGCCAACGCGACCGTCCCGCTCCGGGTCGCGCTGCGGAGGAGCCCTTGAGCTCGGAGGGCGCCCGGTGACGCGACCGCCGGTCCACGCGAGCCGCCCGCTCCTCCTCGGCGCGGTGCTGCTGGCGCTCCTCGCCGGCGGTCCGGCGCAGGCCGCGCCCGAGCAGGCCCTGCAGCAGGGCGCGCGGGCGTACGGCCGCGGCAACTACGCGCAGGCGATCAAGCTCCTGCGCCCGCTCGTCTACCCGCTGATCCGCCTCTCCACCGAGGCGCAGGTGATCCAGGCCTACAAGCTCCTCGGCGTCAGCTACATCTTCGAGAAGGACCGCACCGAGGCCGAGAAGCAGTTCATGGCCATCCTCGCGCTGCAGCCCGACTTCCGCTTCGACCCGCTGGTCGACCCGGTCGCCGCCGTCGACCTCCTCGAGGACGTCAAGCGTCGCAACGCGGAGAAGCTGAAGGCGATCAAGGAGCGCGAGCGCCGCGAGGCCGAGCGGCGCCGGATCGAGGAGCAGCGCCGCCGCGACGAGGAGCGCCGCCGCGCGCTCGTCGCTGGCCAGGGGATCGACGTGATCGAGCGGACCATCGTCAAGCACCCGTACTGGATCAACTTCGTCCCCTTCGGCGCCGGCCAGCTGCAGAACGGGCACCGGCGCAAGGCCTTCGCGCTGATGGGGACCCAGCTCACGCTGGGCGCGCTCTCGCTCGGCACCGCGCTCGGCCTGCGCTTCGCCTACCCCGACGGGCGTGTGCCCGCCGCCGAGTACGATCGCGCTCGCGGCCTCGCCATCGCCCAGGTGGCGAGCGGCGCGCTCTTCTTCGCCACGATCGCCTACGGGATCATCGACGCGCTCGTCTACCACAGGCCCGAGCACGTCACCGAGCGCCGCACGCGGCGCAAGCTGGACCTCACCCCCACCCCCGGGCCCGGCACCGCCGGCCTCGGGCTGGGGATGCGCTTCTAGGAGTCGTCAGGAGAGCTCATGCCCACGCTGAGAGTGCTGCAGGGAGGCAAGCCCGTCGAGGTCCACCACCTCTTCAAGAAGGTGACCTCGATCGGCCGCTCCGAGGACTGCGACATCGTCATCCGCGATCTGGACGTGGCGTCGAGCCACTGCCACATCCACTTCGACGGGCGCGTGTTTCACCTGACGCCGATCGACCGCGACAACAAGATCTTCGTCAACGGCAAGCGCCGCAAGGGCCACGAGCTCGCGCACCAGGACCAGATCCGCCTCGGGCAGACCGACCTCGTCTTCTCGCTCTACG
>JAKLHH010001435.1 GCA_022710245.1 Myxococcota bacterium | reverse complement strand
CCACCCCGACGAGGATGATCCGCAGCTCGCCTGGCAGGCCGAGGTGGTGGTCGTAAAGGACACGCCCACAGGGACGACCTCGTTCGGCTGCTACCTCTACCTCGGCTCGACGGGCGACGCCATCGTCCCCATGAGCCGACGCCCGAGCCGGCCGCGCATCGTCCCCGAGGTGCTGAAGGCCTGGGGCGGCTACCGCGGGCAGCCGCTCTCGGCGGCCGCGACCCCGGTCGGGATCACCGACGTCACCGGCTTCCTCGCCACCCTCACTGCCCGCGAGCGCCTGCGCCCCCTCATCGTCGTCAGCGCCACCAACTTCCTCGACCGGCCCGTGATCAACGCGCACGAGCTCGCGGACTGGCTCGCGGGCCTCGCGCACGTCTACGTCGGCCGCGACCGCTGGTTCTCGCGCCACCTGACGAACGCGCTCCCCGACCGGCTCGGCTGCTGGGACGGCGCCGTCCGGATCTACTGGCCCGGGTTCGCGCCCACGGACGAGCCGTTCAAGCACCAGCTCTGGACCCGCGGCGAGGTCTCGGCGGCCGAGCAGCTCGAGCGCGCCGGCTTCAAGGAGCGGCTCCTCGGCTGGCTCTCCTCGGTCGCGGCTCACCTCGAGGATCCGCACGCCCGCTCGTGGGCGGACCTCGAGCGTGCGGTCCGCCTCTGCCACCTCGACGCCGCGCGCCAGACGCAGGACTCGGGCGAGCTCCTCGAGCTCGCCGACGGCATCATCGTGAAGCAGGACGCCGAGCTCGCCGCCCTCCGGGCCCAGATCGCCGACCTCGCCGAGCAGCACCGCCAGGCGGTGCAGCGCGAGGAGTCGTGGAAGCAGGCCTACCTCGAGCTCCAGCGCGCGCAGCGCGGCGGAGAGGCGCCTGCCCCCGCGAGCCAGGCGGTGCCGATCGCGAGCGTCCGCGACGCGATCGAGCGCGCCGAGGTGGACTTCGCGGACCAGCTCGTCTTCGCGCTCAACGGCAAGTCGGACGGCGCGCGGAGCTACTTCCAGGAGCCGGGCGAGCTCTACCAGGCGCTCGAGTTCCTCGCCACGACCTACCACGACGCGAAGTCGGGCAAGGTCCCCTGCGCCGACTTCGACGTGAAGCTCCGCGAGGTGAACGGCTGGCAGTTCCTCGGCGGGCACTCGCCGACCGCGAAGACCACCTACCGCGAGTGGTACACCACCGACTACGGCGGCCGGCGCATCGAGCTCGCCGAGCACCTCGGCAAGGGCAGCTCCAAGGACCCGCGCCGCACGATCCGCGTCGGCTTCTCCTGGGACGCCGAGGCGAAGAAGGTGGTCATCGGGTACATTGGCCAGCATCAGAGGACCGACGCGACATGACCACCGTGCGCAAGAAGCTGATCGAGGTGGCGCTGCCCCTCGACGCGATCAACAAGGCCGCCGCCCGCGAGAAGTCGATCCGCCACGGGCACCCGAGCACGCTCCACCTCTGGTGGGCGCGGCGCCCGCTCGCGGCGGCGCGCGCGGTCATCTTCGCGCAGCTGGTCGACGACCCGTCGGCGTGGCCGGACCTCTTCCCGACGGAGAAGAAGCAGCAGAAGGAGCGGCAGCGGCTCTTCAAGATCATCGAGGAGCTGGTGCAGTGGGAGAGCACCACGAACGAGGAGGTCCTGCAGCGGGCGCGAGACGAGATCTGGGCGAGCTGGCGGCGGACGTGCGCGGACAACGCGGACCACCCGCGGGCGAAGGAGCTCTTCGACCGGAAGAAGCTGCCCGCGTTTCATGACCCGTTCGCCGGCGGGGGCTCGCTGCCGCTCGAGGCGCAGCGGCTCGGGCTCGAGGCGTATGCGTCGGACCTGAACCCGGTCGCGGTGCTGATCAACAAGGCGATGATCGAGATCCCGCCGAAGTTCGCGGGGCGGCCGCCGGTCAACCCGGAGTCGCGCGCGAAGAAGGAGCTCATCGCCAGGGAGTGGAGGGGGGCGCAG
>JAKLHH010001434.1 GCA_022710245.1 Myxococcota bacterium | reverse complement strand
AGGGCGGCCGGCAAGGCTCGCTCGGCGACTCGTGCCAGCGCGGGCCGGGTGGACCGCGCGCTGGCACTCGCGACGACCACTCGGTCGTCGAGCTCAAGCGCGCCTCGCGCTCGCTCACGCGGACGCTCGACGAGAGCGTTGCCTCGGGTCAGGCCTTGCCGGAGGGGTCGCTCGCACACTGGGTCCTCGCGGCCAATGAGCTGCGAGGCGGGGCGTTCCTTGCAACGTTCGGGGTCGGAGGGGCGACGTGAGCGGGCTGAGGGCGAGGCTCCTCGGCCCCGGCCCGCTCCCGCGCGGCGCGCGGCGCGCGCTCGGGGTCTTCGCGGCGCTCCTCGTGCTCTACCTCGCGGGGCTCGCCTGGGCGCTCAGCCTGCGGCTCCCCGAGGGCGCGCTCGATCCGCGGCGCATCGCGGCGGTGCGCGTCCTCGGGCGCGACGGGAGCCTGCTGCGCAGCGTGCTCTCGCGCGAGGACGGCGGCGCCACCTGGGTGCCGCTTGCCCAGATCGCCCCGCGGCTGATCGAGGCGACGCTGGTCGGCGAGGACCGGCGCTTCTTCCGCCACCGCGGCGTCGACGAGCTCGCGCTCCTGCGCGGGCTCTGGCTGAACGCCATGCGCCGGCGCATCGTCTCCGGCGGCTCGACGCTCACCATGCAGCTCGCGCGCCTGCTGCGCCCCGCGCGCTCCTCGCCGCGCTCGCTGCGGGCCAAGCTCGAGGAGGCGCTGCTCGCGCTGAAGCTGGAGCGCGTCCTCGACAAGCGGACCCTCCTCTGGCTCTACCTGAACCGCGCCCCCTACGGGAACCAGACCTTCGGCGCCGAGGCGGCGGCGCAGCGCTACTTCAACAAGCCGGCGGCGCGCCTCAGCCTCGCCGAGGCCGCGCTCCTCTCGGCGCTGCCGCGCAGCCCGAGCGGCTACAACCCGTTCCGCGGCCGCGAGCGGCTGCTCCAGCGGCAGCGCGCGCTCCTCGGGCAGCTCGCCGCGGCGGGCCGCATCACCGCCGAGCAGCAGCGCCTCGCGCTCGCCGAGCCCTTCGCCTGGGAGCCGGGCGCGCGGCCGTTCCTCGCCCCGCACCTCGTCGGCGAGGTGCTGCGGAGGCCCGAGCTCGCTCGCGCGACCCAGATCCGCACCACGCTCGACCTCGCGTTGCAGGAGCGGGTGGAGGCGGCGCTCCACGCCACCGTCGAGCGGCTGCGCAAGCGCGGCGTCTCCAACGCAGCGGCGCTGGTCGTCGAGAACGCGACCGGCGAGGTGCTCGCCTACGTGGGCTCGGCGGACTTCTGGAGCGAGGCCGACGGCGGCCAGAACGACGGCACGCTGGCGCGGCGGCAGGCCGGCTCCGCGATCAAGCCCTTCACCTACGCGCTCGCCCTCGAGCGGGGCAAGACGCCGGCCTCGCTGATGCAGGACCTCCCCGTCCACTTCACGACGGACAAGGGCGACTATGCGCCCCGCAACTACGACGACACCTTCCACGGCCCGGTGCGCCTGCGGGTGGCGCTCGGCTCGTCGTACAACGTCCCGGCCGTGCACGCGGCGGAGTTCGTGGGCGTCGACGGGCTCCTCCGCCGGCTGCAGGAGGTCGGGCTCCGCTCCCTCGATCGCCCGGCGCGGTACTACGGCCTCGGCCTCACCCTCGGCAACGGCGAGACCACCCTGCAGGAGCTGGTGACCGCCTTCTCCTGCCTGGCGCGCGGCGGCATGCACCTCCCGCTCCGGCTCTACCGCGAGGCGAGGACCGCCGAGGGGCAGCGCCTCGCCCCGCCGCCGGCGAGCCCGCGCCGCGTCTTCGAGCGCCGCGCGGCCTACCTCGTCTCGCACATCCTCGCCGTTCCGAACGCCCGCCTCCCGGCGTTCGGCCGGCGGACGCCGCTCGAGGTGGGCTTCCCGGCGTCGGTGAAGACCGGCACCTCGAAGGACTTCCGCGACAACTGGACGATCGGCTACACGCCCGAGGT
>JAKLHH010001433.1 GCA_022710245.1 Myxococcota bacterium | reverse complement strand
CCCAGGGCAGCTACATCAAGGCGAACGGCGAGCGCGGGATGATGGTCGACGCCTGGCTCGGGAGCCGCCGCAAGTAGCCAGCCCTCGCCTCGCGGTCAGCCTGCTCGCTCTCCCTCTCCCTTCCCTCCCTCTCCGAACCCTGACCTTCGACTGACCTCGCGACGCCCCCACCTCCCACCGGTCGAGACCTGGCGCGTCACGGCAAGACGGTGAACCCGGAGAGCCGCGCCGCGGTCGCGAGGCGCACGTCGAGGCAGACGAAGGCCCGCCGGGCGGGTCGCTCGCCACACGCCACGAGCGCCGCAGCGAGCTGCAGGGCGTCGGCAGCCCGCAGGTCGTGGCGATCGAGGGCCCGCTCCGCCAGGTCTCGTAGCTGCTCGCTCGGCTGGACCTCGGACCACGAGCGGCGGACGACCTCGAGGCGCCGCAGGGCCTGCTCGAACCCGTCGTCGCCGAGCGCGCCCTCGCGCAGGAGGCGTCGCAGCGCGCTGTGCGCCTCCACGGGGGCTCCCCACCAGGCGGTCATCCGCGGGCTGGCCCGCAGCAAGCGTCGCAGGCTGCTGCTGGCCGACTGCTCGAAGCAGAGCGGGACGATGGCGCTGCTGTCCCAGAAGGCCCGCGCGGGCGGGATGCGCCTGGTCCTAGTCTTCATCGCGGTCCGCGCGCACTGCGGCCACGATCCGGCGCCGGGCGAGGCGCGGGGCGGGCATGGAGAAGAAGGAGCGTGGCAGCGGCTGCTCGGCGGGCCGTAGCTTGCCCTGCGCGACGAGCGCGCGCTCCTCCGCGTCCAGCTCCTCGAGCGCCGAGAGCGGGACCAGGCGCGCGATGGGGGTGTCGCGATCGCGGATCACGATCTCGCCCCCTCCCCGCACCTCGTTCAGGTAGCTGCTGAGGTGGCTCTTGAGCTCAGCGATGTTGACGGTCCTCATGGCTCCAGTCTGACATGACCAACATGGTCATGTCGACCCTCGGCGCGGCGCCGCGCCCGAGCGCTCAGTCGTCCCGCTTCTTCAGGAAGTGCTGGATGGAGACGTCGAAGCGGCTCTGGATCAGGCGCATGATGCTCTCGAACTCGCCCTGGTCCACGCGCAGGCGCGCCATCAGCGTGCGGCGCGTCTCCTCGAGCAGGCCCTCGCGGGCGTGGGCGATCCAGCGCGCGACGGTGGCGCGGTGGACGTTGTAGATGACCCCGATCTGGTCGATGTTGAGCCCGTCGAGGAGGTTGTAGCGCAGGAGCGTCCGCTCTCGGCTGGAGAGCTTGCCGAGCGCCTCGGTGAAGGCGGACTTGAACTCCTTGCGGTAGAGCCGCTTCAGGTAGGAGAGCTCCTGGTCCTCGTCGCCGGCGGTGAGGTCCATCAGCGCGCCGTCGTCGAGCGGCTGCTCGCGCTTGACCTTGCGCAGGAGGTCGATCGCCTCGCGCACCGCGATGACGCAGAGCCAGGCGCGCAGGTCGCCGCGCCCCGAGTACTTGGCGATCTTCGGCGGCTGCTCGCCCTCGGGGAGGAAGAGCTTCTGGTAGAGCGTCTGCTTGATGTCCTCGAGCTGGCCGCTCTTCGGGTCGCGCTTGAGGAGCGCCGCCTGGATCTCGGGAAAGTGGTGCTGCTCGAAGGCGGAGAGCGCCTTGCCGTCGCCCTGCACGCAGGCGCAGGCGAGGTAGAGGTCGCCCGCCTTCACCTCGAGGAGCGCGCGCTCGGCCTCGGAGTCCTCCGGCAGGCGCTTGGCGAGGTAGGGGAGGAAGACCGCCTCGTCGACGGCGACGTCGGGCCAGGCGGCGCGCGCGGCCTCCAGGATGTCGCGCAGCACCGCCTCGAGGTGCGAGAGGTGCGACATGCGCGCCTGGAGCGCCGGCGAGAGCCCCTGCAGGAAGAGGTGCGTGAGGACGTGGCCGCTCATCAGTCGCCCTTCCCGAGCGCGCGCCAGATGGCGTTCAGCTGCCCGTTGGCACCCTCGTAGTCG
>JAKLHH010001432.1 GCA_022710245.1 Myxococcota bacterium | reverse complement strand
CAGGACCTCGGCGCCCGCCTGGTAGCGGCCCTTCACGGTGGCGACGCCCTCCGAGACGGCCGAGACCGAGCTGATCGAGAAGGCGGCGTCGTTCGGCGACTCGGCCTTCCACGGCAGCGTGACGCCCTCACCCGCCTCGCCCTCGCGCTCGAGGTGCGCGGTCAGCGTGTCGCCGCTCTTCACCTGCAGCCAGAGCGAGAAGCTGCCGTTGTCGGAGACCGGACCGCGTGCCTCGCTCGCGCTCGGCGTCGACGTGATCACCATCTCCAGCCCGCCGCCGCCCGCGATGGCCGCGCCCGGCAGGCCGGTCGCCACCGCGCTGATGCCGTAGCCGGGGTTGCTGACGACGATCGCCTGGCTGTTCGGCACCGGGAGGGGGAAGGGCTGCGGCCCGGTGGTGCAGCTCGCCGCGAGCAGCGCTCCCAGCACCAGCCCGACCAGGCCGACCAGCCCGGTCGTTCGTCGCGTCCGCTTCGCGCCGAGCCTGCCGAGCATCTGTGAGGTCATCGTCCGCATCGCGATCGGATCCTTAAGCACGCGGCAGGCCAGATCAGGCAGATTGCAATAAAGTTCTGTATTTACAGTATAATGTCCGTTGACTCCGGTCCGGTCCGACGCCCTCATGTCCACGACAGGAGACAGCAGGTTGTGCCATGTGTCTACGTTCGTTGACGCCTCTTGCGTGCCTCGACCAGGCCGTGGCGGCCGAGCTTCTTGTAGAGGCCCGCGCGGCTGAGGCCGAGCTGCCGCGCGGCCTCGGCGGCGTTCCCCTCGGCGTCGGCCAGCGCCTGCCGCAGCAGCTCGCGCTCGAAAGCGGCGACGCGCTCCTCGAGAGGGCCGCTCGCCGCCGCGAGCACCGGCCCCGCGGCCTGCGAGATGCGCGGGGAGAGGTCCTCCACCCCGATCGCGCCGCTCGCGAGCGCCGCCGCGCGGGCGAGTTCGTTCGCCAGCTCGCGGACGTTGCCGGGCCAGTCGTGGGCCTGCAGCGCCCGCACCGCCGCCCGCTGGATGGGGCGCTCGCCGAGGAAGTGCCGGCAGAGGAGCGGGATGTCCTCGCGCCGCTCGCGGAGCGGCGGCAGATCGAGGCGCAGCACGTTGAGCCGGTAGCGGAGGTCCTCGCGGAAGGCGCCGCGCCGCACCGCCTCGTCGAGGTCCACGTTGCTCGCCGAGACGACGCGCACGTCGACCTGCACCTCGCGCTCGCCGCCGACGGGGCGGAAGGTGCCGGTCTGCAGCACGCGCAGGAGCTGCACCTGCAGCTCCGGCGACATCTCGGTCACCTCGTCGAGGAAGATGGTCCCGCGGTCGGCCATGCGGAAGAGGCCCGGGTGGTCGCGCACGGCGCCGGTGAAGGCGCCGCGGACGTGGCCGAAGAGCTCGCTGGCGAGGAGGCTCGCCGGGAGCCCGCCGCAGTTCACCGTCACCAGCGGCCCGCCGCGACGTGGGCTGGCCCGGTGCACGGCGCGCGCGATCAGCTCCTTGCCCGTGCCGCTCTCGCCGAAGATGTAGACCGGGATCTCGGCGGCCGCGGTCTTCGCGATCTGCTCGAGCACGCGGCGGAGCGGCGGCGCGCGCCCGACGATCTCGTCGAACTGCGCCAGGCCGGCGAGCTGGCGCTCCTGCGCGCGGACCAGCTCCTCCTTCTGATCGAGCTCCTCGGACTGCCGCTCGATGGTGCGGCGGAGCTCGGCGCTGAGCTCCTCGACGCGACGCTGCGCCGCCTCGAGCTCGCCGACGCGGCGGCGCTCCTCCTCGAGGAGGCGGGCGGTGTCGAGGGCGAGCCCCGCCTGCGCGCCGAGGCTCTCCAGCGCCGCGATCTGGCGCGGCGAGAAGGCCCCCTCGCGGAAGCGGTTGTCGAGGTAGATGACCCCGGCGATGGCGCCCCAGATCTTCAGCGGCACGCAGACCACGGAGCGGAGCCGCAGGCTGCTCACGCTGGCGAAGTGGCGAAAGCGCT
>JAKLHH010001431.1 GCA_022710245.1 Myxococcota bacterium | reverse complement strand
AGGTCGCGGTGGATGACGCCGCGCGCGTGAGCGGCGCCGAGCGCCTCGGTGGTCTGCAGCGTCAGGTGGACGGCGCGGCCCGGCGTCAGGCGCTTGCCCGGCGCGCGATCGAGGACGTCGCGCAGGCTCTCGCCGGTGAGGAGCTCCATCACCAGGAAGCTGCCGCCCCCGTCGAGGTGGCCGAAGTCGGTGACCTCGACGATGTGCTCGCTGCGCACCTCGTTCGCCGCGCGCGCCTCGCGGAAGAAGCGGTCCACCGCGCCCGGGTTCCGCGCCAGATCGGGGTGGAGCACCTTGAGCGCCACCGGGCGCCCGAGGAGCGTGTGCTCGGCGCGGTAGACGATCCCCATGCCGCCCTCGCCGAGGCGCGAGAGGATGCGGTAGCGGTCGACCATGGTGCCGACCCGCGGGTCGCCGCCCGGGGTCGGCTGCAGTCCGAGCGGCGTGCCGTCGTTGGCGCAGAACTGGGCGGTGTCGGGGCACTGGGTGCCGCAGGTCGGGCAGACGCGCATGGCTCGCCCTCACTCCTCGATGTAGATGATCTTGCTCCCCTGCGGCTCGAGCCGGAGCGGCAGCTCGCGGAGCTCCGAGAGCGCCTCGCGGACGCGGCCCCGGTTCTGGGCCTCGACCCAGAGGAGCAGGCAGCCGCCGCCCGCGGCGCCGGTGAACTTGCCGCCCAGCGCGCCCGCCTCGCGCGCGCGGCTGTAGAGGCGGTCCGCCTCCTCGCCGACGCCGAGCGCGAGCCCGCACTTGATCTCCCAGCCGCGGTGCAGGAGCTCCCCGACGCTGTCGAGGTTCTGGTTGCTGCGGAGCACCCCGTCCACCTCCTCGGCCATCTCGGCCATCTCGCAGAGCGCCTCGGTCCGCTGCTCGGTGCCGCAGCCCTCGCAGGGGGCCGGGTCCGTGGCGAGGCCGGTGTGGAAGAGCATCAGCGCCTCCTCGAAGGCGCGCTTGGTCTCCTTGCGGCAGATGACCGGATCGAGGCAGACGGACTCGTCGGGGTTGAAGCGGACGAGCTGCATGCCGCCGAAGGCGGCCATGTAGGGGTAGAGCTTGCCGACCGGCTCGTGCAGGCGCTCGATGCGGATGGCGCAGGCCTCCTCCGCCAGCGCGCGCTGCGACTTGAAGATGCCCTGGTGCGCCCAGAGCGCGTTGAGCAGCCCGACCAGCTGCGCGGAGGTGGCGCCGAGGCCGGTGCCGCGCGCCGGCGCGTCGAGCATGGAGACGATCTCGACGCCCTGGGTGACGCCGGTCAGCTTCATCGCCTCGCGGATCAGCGGGTCGCTCAGCCGCTCGAGCGAGTCGACCACCTCGGTGCGGCCGAGGCTGATGCGGATCCCGTCGTCGAAGGCGGGGTTCACGGCGATGTAGACGTACTTGTTGATCGCGGCCCCGACCGCGGCCCCCGGCGCGCGGTGGTAGTGCGCGGGGAGGTCGCTGCCTCCCCCCATCAGGTTGATGCAGAGCGGCGTCCGCGAGATGATCATGACCGACCCCTGTGCGGTTGCTGGTCCCGAGCTACCTAGCGACGAGCCTCGAGCATACCGCCACAGTGCGGGCGGGCGCCAGCCACTCGGAAGACCGGAAGGAAGGAAGGAGAGGAGGCTCGCCGGGGAGCTAGCGCGTGGGGAGGCCAGCTCCGGAGCGGGGGTGGTGGGCAGGTCAGCGCTCGATCATCCGCACCGCGCGGAAGATGCTGTTCTTGTACGGGAGCCCGATGTTGCGCACCACGGCCCGGCGGCCCTTGTAGCAGATCGCTTGCCGCGTCGGCCCGTCGTCGACCCACTCGCAGTCGGCCGGCCAGAGCCGCACCTTGCCGCTCGCCTCGATCTGCAGCCACTCGGCGCTGGTCGGCAGGCGGCCGCCGAGCTTGCCGGTGAGCGCGCGCGCCGACTGCAGCGAGAGGCCGAGCGCGGCCAGCCCGTCGCGAGGCTTCACCTTGGGCGCGAGCTCCGGGGCG
>JAKLHH010001430.1 GCA_022710245.1 Myxococcota bacterium | reverse complement strand
GACGGCTCGACGTCGCGGGGCTCGGCGCGTGACCATGCCCTGCCGTGCGAGAGTAATCGCCCGCCTGACCACGCTGCTCCTCGTGGCCGGCCTCGGCCCGCTCACGCCGCGAGCGCTGCACGCCGCACCCTCCTCGGTGCTCCGCCGCCTCGAGCTCGGCGTCGGCGCCGGCGTCTACCACACCACCCGGGACAGCGACCTCGGCGGACAGACCCCGCAGCAGGTGAACCACCTGCGGCTCGGCTGGGCCGGCGGGACGCTCGGCTCGCTGCTGCTGCGCGCCTCCTTCGCGCTCACCGATCACCTCGCGCTCGGCGTCGTCCTCGGCGTGGCGCCGGGCGAGCTCGGCGGCCGCGGCGCGGCGATCCTCTCCTACCGCGCCGAGCTGATCGCGAGCCTGCTCAGCGGGCCGATCACCCCTTACCTGGCCATCGGCGGCGGCGGGCTGACGCTGCTCTCGCCGAGCACGGTGCTCGGCCGCGACACCGACCCGGCCGGCGCCTGGAGCGCGGGGGTCAAGCTCCGCCTCTCGCCGCGGCTCCGCCTGCGCCTCGACTTCACCCACCTCCTCACCGACGGCATGAGCGCGGTCCCCGTCGGCCAGCACTTCGAGGGGAGCGTCGGGCTCGGCTTCGTCCTCGACCCCGGACCGCCGCCGCCCGATCCGTCGCCGGACCGCGACGGCGACGGCATCCCCAACACCGCGGACCGCTGCCCCGACGAGGCCGAGGACCCCGACGGCTTCGAGGACGCCGACGGCTGCCCCGACCCGGACAACGATAAGGACGGCGTCCCCGACGTCCTCGACCTCTGCCCTGACCAGGCCGGTCCGCCGCCGCGCGGCTGCCCGCCGGCAGCGCCCTCGAGCAGCGCGAGCGCGCCGGCCTCGCCCTCGAGCAGCGCGCGCGCGCCGGCCTCGCCCCCCAGCGCAACCGCGCGCGCACCGATGCCCCGGCCGGGCAGCGGGGCTCGCTGATGGCCGTCAAGCGCGCGCGCCTCGACCTCGTCTGCGTCGAGCGCGGCCTGGTGCCGACCCGGCAGCGCGCGCAGGCGCTGATCCTCGCCGGCCAGGTGCTGGTCGACGGCGAGCCGGTGACCAAGGCGGGCACCCCGATCGCGCCGGACGCGCGCGTCGAGCTGCGCGGCGAGGACCACCCCTTCGTCTCGCGCGGCGGGCTCAAGCTGCAGGCCGCGCTGGAGGCCTTCGCGCTCGACGTCACCGGGCTCGTCTGCCTCGACGTGGGCGCCTCCACCGGCGGCTTCACCGACTGCCTGCTGCAGCGGGGCGCGCGCCACGTGATCGCCGTCGACGTCGGCTACGGCCAGCTCGCCTGGAAGCTCAGGCAGGATCCGCGCGTCACCTCGGTCGAGCGCTGCAACGTGCGCTACCTCGAGGCCGGGCCGCTCCAGGCCGCGCTCCCCGAGGGGGAGGTGACGCTCTGGCCGCCGGCGCTCGCGGTGATCGACGTCTCCTTCATCTCGCTGACGCTGATCCTGCCCCCGGTCGCGCGCCTGCTCGGCCCGGAGCGTCCCATCGTGGCGCTGGTCAAGCCGCAGTTCGAGGCGGGGCGCGCGGACGTGGGCAAGGGCGGCGTCGTGCGTGACCCGGAGCGGCGGGCGGCAGCCATCGCGCGCGTCCTCGACTGGGCGCGGGAGGCGGGCTACCGGCTGGGGGGCGAGGTCGACTCGCCGATCGCCGGCCCCAGCGGCAACCTCGAGCGGCTCGCGCTGCTCACCACGCCGCCGGCCTGATCCAGGGGGCCGATCACGAGGAGAGCCTGTGCATCTTGGTCCCGTCGCGGGCAGTGCAGACTTCGGGGTCAGTGGCGGTGCCGAGCTCGGGGTCAGTGGCGGTGCCGAGCTCGGGGACAGTGGCGGTGCCGAGCTCGGGGTCAGTGGCGGTGCCGAGCTCGGGGTCAGTGGCGGTGCCGAGCTCGGGGTCAGTGGCGGTGCCGAGCTCGG
>JAKLHH010000143.1 GCA_022710245.1 Myxococcota bacterium | reverse complement strand
CGTATGGAAATGAGCCGGCCAACGGCTGGGACAGGGTGGACATCGGCAGGTTGATCATCCATCAACTTGATTGCTACCACGGCAGCATTTTGTTCGAACCTGCGGTTTCGCAACTGGCGGAATTGGTTCAAAAGCACGTCAGGGAAATGTACAAAGACAAAGCCACGATCATATTCGATGATCTCAGCAAGCGCTACTCCAGGGGGACAAAGCGGGAAGTGGCGGCGTTGGACCGTATCAGCTTTTCCATCACGGAGAACGAATTTGTTTCGATCGTTGGACCCAGCGGCTGCGGCAAGACCACGCTCCTCAACCTGGTCGGCGGCATGCTCCGCCCCGATCGCGGAGAGCTCCTCCTCGACGGCGCGCCGATCGGCGGGCCGGGGCCGGACCGCGCCATCGTCTTCCAGGACCACGGGCTCTTCCCCTGGCTGAGCGCCGCCGAGAACATCGAGTTCGGGCTGCGCATGCAGGGCCTCGGCCGCCGCGATCGGCGCGAGCGGGTCCGCCGCGCGCTGGTCACCGTCCACCTGGAGGGGAGCGGCGACAAGCTGGTGCACGAGCTCTCGGGCGGCATGAGGCAGCGCGTGGCGATCGCGCGCGCGCTGGTCCTCGAGCCGGCCGTGCTGCTGATGGACGAGCCCTTCGCCGCGCTCGACGCGCAGACGCGCACGCTCCTCCACGCCCAGCTCGAGGAGCTCTGGTACGCGGCTCCCAAGACCGTCCTCTTCGTCACCCACTCGGTCGGGGAGGCGGTGCGGCTCGCCGACCGCGTGGTCGTGCTCAGCGCCGCGCCGGGGCAGGTCAAGCGGGAGCTCCCCGTGGCGCTCCCGCGCCCGCGCAACTTCGACGACCCGGAGCTGACGCGGATCGTCGGGCTGGTCCGCGCGGAGATCAAGGAAGAGGTCGAACGTGTCCGTCGCAAGGTCACCGCGGAGCTCGAGCCTGAGGCCGCTCCTCTTCTGGCTGATGATCATCACGGCCTGGGAGGGAGCCTATAGGGCGACCGGCTGGCGGCCCTGGGTCTTCCCGGCCCCGAGCCACATCGCCGACGCGCTCCTCGGCATGCTGGGCGTGCCCGCCGCGCTCGGCGAGCCGCTCTCCGATCGCTGGCCGCGCGCCGAGCCGCGCCCCGGCCCGCGGCCGACCTGGTACGCGAGCCCGCTCGTCACCGCCCAGCTCACGAGCGGCGTGCGCCTCCTCGTCGGGTTCACCCTCTCGGTGCTCCTCGGCGCGCTCTGCGGCCTCGCCATGTGGCGCTCGCGCCTCCTCGATCAGCTCCTCGGCCCGCTCTTCCTCGGGCTGCAGACGCTCCCCAGCGTCTGCTGGGTGCCGCTCGCGATCCTGCTCTTCGGCATCAACGAGAAGGGGATCCTCTTCGTGCTGCTGATGGGGAGCGTCTTCGCGGTGGCGATCGCGCAGCGCGACGGGCTCCGGCAGATCCCCCCCATCTACCAGCGCGCGGGGCTGATGCTCGGCGCGCGCGGCTGGCGCCTCTACCGCTACGTGCTGCTCCCCGCCAGCCTCCCCGCGCTCGCCGGCAGCCTGCGGCAGGGCTTCTCCTTCGCCTGGCGCTCGCTCCTCGGCGCCGAGCTGATCCTGATGGCGCAGCGCCGCGGGCTCGGCTTCCTCCTCGCCAGCGGGCGCGAGTTCAACGACATCGCCCAGGTGGTGGCGGTGATGCTGGTGATGATCGCGACGGGGATGCTGGTCGACCGCTACGTCTTCGCCGTGCTGCAGCGCCGGGTGCAGGTGCGCTTCGGGCTCGGGGGGTAGCACCGAAGCTGTTATGATGGGGCGTGCCCGCCCCCCTCACCCCCGAGATGCGCCGCTGGCGCCTCCGCATCTTCATCGCCACGTGGATCTGCTACGCCGGCCTCTACTTCTGCCGGCACGCGTTCTACGTGGCCAAGCCGCAGCTCACGGAGCAGCGCGGGTTCGACGCCGCCACGCTCGGCTGGCTGGGGGTCGTCTACCTGATCTGCTACGCGATCGGCGAGTTCAACGCCGCCGCCGTCGGCTCGCGCATCGGCGCCCGGCGCACGCTCCTCGTCGGCATGGCGGTCTCGCTGCTCGCCAACCTCGGCTTCGGCCTCGCCGGGACGCCGCTCGCCTTCGCGGTGCTCCTCGGCATGAACGGCCTCGGCCAGGCGACCGGCTGGTCGGGCAACGTCGGCACCATGGCGCAGTGGTTCCGCCGCACCGAGCGCGGCCAGGTGATGGGGCTCTGGTCCACCTGCTACCAGCTCGGCGCGGTGGCGGCCAAGTCCTTCGCGGCGCTGATGCTGGGCAAGCGCGGCGACCTGCGCCGCGCGTTCTGGGCGGCGGCCGGCGTGCTGACCGCGGTCTGGGGCGCCTTCTTCGCGCTCCACCGCAACAAGCCCGAGGACGTCGGGCTCCCGGCCGTGGTCGACGACGACGACGAGCCCGCCAGCGCCGCGAAGAGCGCCGCGCCCCCGCCCGCGAGCGGCGGCTGGAGCCCGCAGCTCGTCACCACCGTGGCGCTGATGGGCTGCTTCTACTTCTTCGTCAAGTCGGTGCGCTACGCCCTCTGGAGCTGGGCGCCCTACTTCCTGCAGCGCAACTTCCTGCTCCCGGCCGACCAGGCCGGCTACTTCTCGGCGATCTTCGACGTCTGCGGCTTCCTCGGCGTGATCACCGCGGGGACCATCTCCGACCGCGTCCTGCGCGGGCGGCGGGCGGGGATCTCCTTCGTCTTCATCGCCGGGCTCGCCGTCAGCACCGCCCTCCTCTGGCTCCTCGGGCGGACCAGCCTCCCGCTCTTCGGCGTCTGCATCGGCCTCATCGGCTTCACGCTCTACGGCCCCGACTCGCTGATCACCGGCGCGGGCGCCATCGACGTCGGCTCGCGACGCCACGCGCTCGCCGCCGCGGGCATCATCAACGGGATGGGCTCGGTGGGGCCGGTGCTGCAAGAGATCGCGATCGGCAGCCTCTACAAGCGCGACCCGACGAACCTCGCGCCGATCCTCGGCCTGCTGATGGCGGCGGCGACCGCCGCGACGCTGGTGATGGGCGTCCTCCTCCAGCGCGCCCGCGCGGGGAAGTGCAACCTCTGACGCGCGAGCGCGGCACGCACGCCCCGCGCTGGTCCGCGCCTTGCTTCTCCCGGCACAGCCTGGCTGTCATGCGTTGGAGAACGCAACACGCTCTGCCCGATCGGCGCAGGGAGGAGGAACGATGGGTCGTGTGCTCGCGAGCTCGCTGGCGGCAGGTGCGCTGCTCGGCCTCCTCGCCGGCTGTCGTGGTTCTCCCCTCGCCGAGCCTCTGGCGGACAGCGCCAGCTCCGGCCACGCCCGCGCGGATGGCCGGGTCGGCGGTGACGGGGCACGGGTCGGGGATGGGCCAGCGGACGGTCTGCGCGACTCCGGGCGGGACGTACGGCTCGAGGCGGCAGCGAGCGACCTGCCGCCAGGAGAGGCGCCGCCAGCCTGCGCGGTGCAGCCCGGCGCCTACGCCGGGACCGTCGACGTGGAGGCGACGCTCACCTCGCTCGGCCTCGTGGACAGCTGCAGCGGCGCGCTCACCCTCACGGTCACGCCGTGCCCTGGCAGCACCCTCGCCGGCCAGGGGGGCTGCACCTTCAAGGGACCCCTCGCCCCCTGGGGCGACTTCACGCTGAGCTTCGAGGGGGCGATCGGGCCGGCCGGGACCATCACGCTCACCGCGGTCACCCTCCGCCTGCACAACACCACCGACCAGGGCCTGCTCCTGGATCGTCTCGACGGCACCCACCTCGGCGGCACCATCGACGCGCTCACCTCCGCCTCCGGGTCGTCCTACAGCTTCAAGGTGAAGGGGAAGCTCGCCGCCTCCTGGCAGCCCTGAGTCTCAACCCATCGCGGAGTCAGCCCCGCCGGATCAGCCAGCCCACCCGCTCTCGCTGGTAGGGCGAGAGCGGCGAGTCGAGCACGCCGAGCGCGCGCGCGGAGATCCCGAGCTCCTCGAGGAGCGACCGCTGCAGCTCGACCTCCTCGGCCTGGTTGACGATGAAGAGGCACCCGCCGGGGACGAGCCGCTCGAGGACGTGCCGCAGGAGCTCGGCGGGGGCGAGCACCCGGCGCGGCAGCCCCCAGGCCGCGACCGGCCACTCGCTGAGGAAGGGCAGCAGCCAGGTCACCACCGCCCAGGGGCCCTCGAGCCCGCGCACGTCGCCGGCGATGAAGCGACACCCCGCGAAGGAGCGCGCCATCCGCTCGCCGTGCGCGCGCCGCGTGGCGCCCGAGAGGTAGCGCCGGTGCGCGTCGAGCTCCACCGCGTCCCAGCCGCGGGGCTGCGCGGTCGCCAGCCCGGGGAGGGTGGCGCCGTTCTTGGCGCCGACGTCGAGCCCGCGCCCCTCGGGGAGCCCGCCCGGCAGGTGCCGGTCAAGGAGGTCGAGCACGTAGAGGCTCTCGCGCCAGTCGGTGAGCGAGCAGCAGGCGGACCAGGCGGCCGCGAGGTCGTGGCGCGCCGCCAGCGCCTCGGCGCGCACGCGCCCCTCCGGCGAGAGCCGCGGCAGGACCTGCGTCAGCGTCCGCGTGCGCTTCCACGCGGGGAGCGACCAGCGGAGCGCGCTCCTCGCGCGGAAGCCGAGCTCGCGGAGCCAGTCGCTCATGCTGCTCCTCTTCGGTCGCGGCAGCTGCGCGGGGACCCCACCCTTCCCCCGCGGCGCCGCGCTACTTGTGGTCGAACTCGGTGACCCCGTCCCAGCCCGGCGGGAGGCCGCTCGCCTCCAGCGCCGCGATGCGCTGCAGGTAGAGCGCGGCGAGCTTCGAGCCAGGCCGCGCCGTCGCCGCCCCCGAGAAGCGGGCGCGCGCGGCGGCGAGGTCGCCGGCGCGGTAGGCCGCCAGGCCGCCGGTCACCGACTCATCGTGGTGCCGGCGCGCCGCGTCCGGCTCGCCCTCGAGGACCTCGTAGATGCGCACCGGCTCGCGCTTGCCCTTGACGCGCACCTGGTCCACCTCGAGGAAGCGGTAGCGATCACCCGCGGCGCGCCGCGTCTCCTCGGCGACCAGCACGCCGACGCCGTAGACCTTGGTCAGCCCCTCGAGCCGCGAGGCGAGGTTCACCTGGTCGCCGATCACCGTGTAGTCGAAGATCCGCTCCGAGCCCATGTTGCCCACGATCACGTCGCCCGAGGCGACGCCGACCCCGATCGAGACCTCGCTCCCGCAGCGGTCGCGCCAGACGGGCTGGATGGCCCGCAGCCGCGCCTGCATCGCGAGCGCGGCGGCGACCGCGCGCGCCGCGTGGTCCGCGTGGTGGACCGGCGCGCCGAAGAAGGCCATCACGCAGTCGCCCATGTACTTGTCGAGCGTGCCGCCGTGCTGGAAGACCGCCTCGGTGAGCTGGGTCAGGTGCACGTTGAGCGCCTGGCCGAGCGCCTCGGGCTCGGCGCGCTCCGAGAGCGTGGTGAAGCCGCGGATGTCGGAGAAGAGCATGGAGAGCTGGCGCCGCTCGCCGCCGAGGCGGAGCTCGCTCGGGTTGCGCAGCATGTGCTCCATCACGGGCCCGGGGAGGTAGAAGCCCAGGGTGCGCCGCACCTGCTCCTTCTCGGCGCGCTGCAGGAGGTAGTGGGCGATGATGGCGACGACGAGGAGCCCGAGCACCTCCCAGCAGAGGACGCCGATCGCGAGCCAGCTCCGCGGCATCAGGACCAGGGTCTCGAGCAGCACCGCGAGCACGAAGAGCGCGAGGCCCGCGGCCAGGGTGCGGAGCAGCGAGAGGCGGAGCCTGAGCGTCATCAGCAGGAACGCCGCCCCGAGCACCCAGATCATGGCGCCCTCGAGGAGGGCGAACCAGTCGGGCCGCGTGATGGTCGGGCCGCGGTGGCCGAGGAGGAGGTTCGAGGCGAGCGTGGCCTTCAGGTCGCTCTGCCAGCGCTCGCCGTGGAGCGGCGTCCGCAGCTGGAGGTGCGGCCGCGTGTCGACCGTGCGCACGTCGACGATCACCAGCTTGCCCGCCAGCTCGGCGCGCCCGACCTTCTCGCGCAGGACCTCGATCGCGGAGAGCTCCCGCGGGAAGGTGGCGTCCTTGTAGTAGCCGAGCGGGAAGGTCCCGTCGGGCTCGAGGAGGACCCGCCGCTCCCCGAGGCGGAGCTCGAGACCACCCGCGGTCCGGGTCACGCGCGGCTCGGCGCCGAGGAAGCGGGCCACCGCGCGCACCACCGAGCTCGGGTAGGTGCGCCCGCCGTGCCGCACGAGGAGGCGGAGGCTGGGGACGAAGAGCCTGATCCGCTGGAAGCGCGGCTCCGTGCGGTCCACCTCGTTGACCCCGACCAGCGGTCCACCGCGGAGGAGCCTCGGGTAGACCGTCAGCAGGTGCTGGAAGCTCGTCACCTGCTCGTCGCCGTCGAAGCGCGGCAGCGCGGCCCGGGCGAGGAGCTTCAGCGCCTCGCCGCTCGAGCGCTGGAAGGTGGGGAGGTTCGAGTAGTCCGTGGGGTGCACCACGTCGCCGCCCGCGAGGAGCGCGCGCTCGAACGCGGCGTTCGCCGCGCCCTCGACCATCGAGCGCGCCAGGCGGAGGAGCGCGCCCCGCTGCTCGCGGAAGCTGCGGAGCCGCGCGTCGCTCGCCGGGTCGCGCGGCTCGCCGCCCTCGCCCGCGAGGCGCCGCTCGAGGACGCCGAGCTTCGAGGTGAGCTCGCCCAGGTAGTTGAACGGGTTGACGACGCGGAGCTCGGCGAGGGGCAGCGCGGGGAAGAGCTCCTGGAAGGCCGCGGGCGGCAGCAGCCGGATCTCCGGCTGGAAGAAGAGCGGGTCCATCAGGATGGTCTTCGCGCCGGCCTGTCGCAGCTTCTCGACCAGCTCGCCGTAGACGTCCCGGGGGTAGGGAGGCGGCCCGTAGATCTTCGTCGCGCGCCAGTCGAGGGAGACCACCACCACGTCGGGCGAGGGGCTGGGGGTGGAGACGAAGCGCCGGGCCAGGAGCTGGAAGACGCTGCGCTCCGTCCGGTAGAAGAAGGGGTCGTCGTCGGGCCGATCGGACTTCTCGGGCGGCTGGCGCAGCGCCAACCAGGCGCCGAAGAGCAACGTGGTGGCCGCGACGTAGATGAGCGCGATGACGAGCCGCAGCCGGCCCCCGGCCGGGCGCGCCTGGCTGCTGGTGGTCGACGGACGTGAGCTCACGAGCTCAACTCAAGCGTAGATCGGCCGCGACCGCAAGCCTCCAGCTGCAGGCCTGCCCGCGCCCGGGATCACGGCAGCGCGCGCTCAGCGCGAGGCGCGCGCGGCCTCGAGCGGCTCCAGCGAGTAGGCCAGCTGCTGCTGCTCGCAGACCTCCTCGAGCTTGCGCTCGAGCTCGGCGCGGGTCGCCTCGGGGAGCTCGAGCTCGGCCCGGAGGACGAAGAGCGGCGTGCCGCTGAAGGGGGCCGGGTCGAGGCGGGACTCCAGCGAGACCACGTTCACCTTGAGGCCGGCGAGCACCTCGCCCACGCGGTGGACGATGCCCGGGCGATCCTCACCCTTGGCGTCGAGGCGGAGCCGCCGGAGCTCGCGCGCGGGCTCGCGCGCCGCCGTGGGCCGCAGCGTGACGCTGAGCTGCAGCGCCTTCTCCAGCGCCGGGCTCTCGCGGCGCACCTGCTCGACGGCCTCGGGCGTCCCCGAGAAGAGCGCGATCAGCGCGAACTCCTGCGCCAGGACCGCCATCCGGCTGTCCTCGAGGTTCCCGCCGGCGCGGTGGATCAGCGCGGCGACCTCCTTGACGATGCCCGGGCGATCGGGGCCGATCGCGGTGAGGACCATGTAGTGCTTGCCCATGCCGGTCTCCTTGGCTTCCGTGGCTGCCACACTATGGCCAAGGTCGCGCGCGGGGACAAGGGCAGTGTCGCGAGGGTCGCGCCCTGGGCTCAGGCAGGGGCACCAGGATCACGGCCGCGCCGGGCTCAGGCGGGGGGCACCAGGCTCACGGCTGCGCTGCGCACCGAGGCGCCGTCGATCGAGCCGGGCAGCACGGTGGTCGCGAGCCGCGGACACGCGGTCGCGGCCTGCTCGTCGCAGAGCGCGATGATCGGGCTCACCCAGTCGGCCCGCCGCAGCGCCTGCAGCGTCTGCAGGTCGCTCCGCGCGGCCTCGCCGAGGTCATAGACGACGAGGTCGAAGGAGGGCAGCTCGCCGAGGCCGCTCGCCTGCGCCCGGAGCTGCCGCTCCAGCTCGCGCCGGTCCGCCGCGAGGACCTCGTAGCCCGCCTCGCGCAGCGCCGCGGCGACGTCCGCCCGCGAGCCCGTGTCCTCCTCGGCGAGGAGCACGCGCGCCGGCCGCGGCTGCCTGGGGAGCTCCTCGAGGGTGAGCCTGTGCCGCTTGAGAAACCCGAAGGGGTTCTTCATCTCCGCCTCCTGATGCTCTTGAGCTTCAACCGACGTCAGGTCAGTTGCGCCCGGCCCCGGTTCCGTTCACGCCTCGCTTGCAGCACCCCCTGCCGGTGCAAGACTAGCAGACAGGCCCGGCGCGGGCTCGCGCCGCAGCGCCTCCCCGAAGAACAGCCTATTCACCTATGACGTCCCCCCGGGAGATCCCGCTGGCATCCAATGCTGCATCTTGATCACATCAGAGCATCGCGTCAGAGCGCCGGCCTTCACAACCAGGAGGATGCATGCGGTCGGCCGACGCCAGGCGGTCCGGTAGGTGGATCACTCTGCCTCTCTGCCTGCTCGTCGGGGTGGGCTGCGAAGGCGCGATCGGCGGCGGCCTGCCACTCGTCGGTCCCCGGAGCCGCGCCTGGCGCCGAACCCGATCGCGTCCGACGACGCGGCACGACCGGCAACCGTGGATTGATCAGCGGCGCTCTGGCCGCTACGCTGATGAGCGCAGGATCAGGAGCTCCTCCAAGATGGTCGCCCCCGCGCGGTCCCCACGCGACCTGGTGCCGATGCTGGTGCCCGCACTGGCTATCGCTGGCGGCGTGGCGCTCTTCCTCTCCGCGCACCTCGAGCTCCGCCACGTTCGCGAGGACGCCCGGCGGAGCTTCGAGACCCAGGTGACCACGCTCACCCGGCTGGTCGGCGACGGGGCCCGCCAGGCGCTGCACGCGCTCGAGCTCACCTACTCCCTGGCCGAGGAGGAGCTCGCGCACGCCGGCTCGCACCTCTGCGGCGCCGGGACGCCCGGCCCCCGGCCGGCCTGGCTGCGGGTGACTGTCTGCGACCTGGAGCAGGGCGCTCGGCCTGCTGACTGGGGCCCGGTGCCCGCCGCTCGCCGTCCGGCGCTCCTCGCGGAGCTGCGCGCCGCCGAGGAGGAGGAGCTCAGCGAGGGGCCGATCGCGCGCTCCCTCGGGCTCTACTGTCTGCGCCACGCCGCCGGGATCGCGGCGCATGTCTTCTGCGGCGACGCCGCCGAGCTGGCGCGCCGCCGCCGCGAAGCTGGCCTCGGCCGCCTGCTCCGCAATCTCGCGACCCCGGAGCTCGTCTACGTGGTGCTTCAGGACCTCGGCGGCGTCCTCGCCCGCACCGCCGGCCCCGAGCTCTCGCGCTTCGGCGACGACGCCTTCCTGAAGCAGGCGAGCAAGGCCGGCCAGACGCTGTTCCGCGACGCCGAGGTCGCCGGCCGTCCCCTCCTCGAGGGCGTCACCCCCCTCGCTCTGCCAGACGGCACGCACGCGCTGCTCCGGGTGGGCGTCGACGCCGCGGGCCTGCGACGGATGGAGGACCGGATCGCCTCGCGCGAGCGCGCGCACCTCTTGCTGATCTCCCTCCTCGTGGGTGTCTCGCTGGTCACCGCCGTCATCCTCCAGGGCCGGCGCCGGCAGCAGCTCGCCGTCGAGCGGCTGCGGCGGGAGCGGGAGGAGGCCCAGCGGCAGTGGGAGAGCATCGGGCAGATGGCGGCGACCGTCGCCCACGAGGTGCGCACCCCGCTCAGCACGATCAGCATGGCGACGCAGCGGCTGCGGCGAGAGTTCAGCGTCGCCGAGAGCGAGCGCGAGGAGTTCGGCGAGCTGATGGCGCTGGTCGCCTCGGAGACCGAACGGCTCGACCGGGTGGTGAAGGACTTCATCGACCTCGGCCGGCCGCTCAGCCTCCGGCGCGAGCTGGTGCGGGTGGACGCGGCGGTGCGGGCGACGTTGACCCCCCTCGCGTTCCGCGCCGAGAGCGCGGGGAAGCGGCTGGTGGTGGAGGCCTGCAGCGAGGAGGCGGAGCTCGATCCGCAGCGCTTCAGCCAGCTCCTCACCAACCTCGTCGGCAACGCGCTGGACGCGGTCGGCAGCGGCGGTCAGGTCGTGGTGGCAGCGCGCGCTGCTGGCGGCCGACTCGAGCTCACCGTCTCCGACGATGGTCCGGGGATGGACGCCGAGACCCTGCTGCGCGCCCAGCTCCCCTTCGTCACCACCAAAGCCCACGGAACGGGCCTGGGGCTCCCCCTCGCGCATCGCCTCGCCGAGGCGCACGCCGGAACCCTCGCGCTACGCTCGGCGCCCGGCACCGGAACGCGCGCGACGGTCAGCCTCCCGCTCAGGAGCGTGAAGACATGAGCCGCGGCACCGTGCTCCTCGTCGAGGATGACGCCCCCCAGCGCCGGACGCTGGCGGGATTTCTGCGCAAGCGCGACCTCGAGGTGCTCGAGGCAGCGGGCGCGACCGAGGCCGAGGCGGTGGCGGCAGCGCGACCCGAGCTCGAGCTGCTCCTCACCGATCTGCGGCTCGGCGGCCCCGACGGCGTCAGCCTGCTCGCGGCCTTGCGCCGGCGCAGCTCGGAGCTGCAAGCGATCATCCTCACCGGCTACGGCACGGTGGAGGACGCCGTGCGGGCGATGCGCGCCGGGGCCTACGACTTTCTCACCAAGCCGGTGGACCTCGAGCGGCTCGACGCGCTGATCGAGAAGGCCCTCGAGCGCGTCCACCTCGCCCGCGAGCACCACGCGCTCCAGGACACGGTGCTCGGCGCCAGCCCCTTCGCCGACCTGGTGGG
>JAKLHH010001429.1 GCA_022710245.1 Myxococcota bacterium | reverse complement strand
CAGCCCCTGGTCTTCCTCGCCCGGCAGGCGGCGATGGACAACAAGCTGTGGAAGGCCGAGGTGCTGCTGCGCGAGGCAGTGACCGAGGGCGCCGCCCCTCCCCCCGAGATCGCCTGGGAGCTCCAGCTGCTGGAGCGCATCCGCGCGGGCACTCTGCCCCTGATCGTGGCAGCCGAGTACCTGCGCCTGGATGAGGCGGTGGCGAGCGAGGAGGTCCTCCGCAAGCTGCGTGCCCTCGACGCCGAGCTCCACGAGGTCCCTCACCTCAAGCTGAGCATCGGTTGGAAGGCGCTGCAGCTTGGCCAGCAGGTCCTCGCGCTCGACCACTTCGAGCAGGCCCTCGCGCTGGACCCGAGCCTGGCGCAGACCTCCCTGCTGCCGCGCTGCCTGAGCCTCAGCGTCGCCCAGCTCTCGCCCGAGACGGCGGTCGCGAGCGCCGAGGGCGATCCGGAGCTCCTCGCCTCGACGGACCTGGTCCCGGCAGCCGGCGAGGAGGCCTCGATGGACCCGGTGGGTCGCGGGTCGGTCTTCTCGGGCGAGCTGCAGCTCTTCGCCCTCCCCGATCTGCTCGAGTTCCTCCGCGTCGGTCACCGCAGCGGGGCCCTGATCATCAACAGCCCGGCCGGCGCCGGGGTCATCTACCTGCGAGACGGCAACATGGTGAGCGCCTCATCGCCGGCGAGCGGCGACCTCGGCGCCATCCTGATCGAGCGCGGGGCGGCCAGCCGCGCCCAGATCGAGCGGTGCGCCCGCGCCCAGATCGCGCAGCGCGGGCGCAGGCTGGGCCTGATCCTGCTGGAGGACGAGCAGGTCCCGCAGGAGGAGATCAGCGAGGCCATCGCCGCGCAGGTCTACCGCGCGATGCGGGAGCTGGTGGGCTGGACCGCCGGCCGCTTCGCCTTCGAGCCCGACCGTGAGGACAGCGTGCTCCCGGTGGGGCTCGCCACCACCCTCGATGCCCAGAGTGTCCTCCTCGACGTCTTTCGCCAGATGGACGAGGAGCAGCGCGGTGGCGAGACCGATGACGACTAGCGACGAGACCAGCACCGCGACGCTGCCGAGCCTGGTGGGCCGCAAGATCGGCAACTACCAGATCCTCAGGCTGCTGGGGCGCGGCAGCATGGGCGTGGTCTATCACGCCCGGGACGTGGCGCTGCTCCGGCCGACGGCGGTGAAGGTGCTGCACTGGTCGATCCGGGAGGAGAACCAGGATCCCGTGCAGTGGTTCCTCGCGGAGGCCCGCTCCATCGCCTCGCTCAGCCACCCCGGCATCGTCCAGGTCTACAACGTGGCGCGCTATCGCGAGCACTACCTGATCGCGATGGAGTTCGTCGACGGGTCCTCCGCCGAGGAGCTCCTCTCCCAGGGGCCCCTCCCGGCGTCTCGCGCGACGGAGATCCTGCTGCAGGCGGCCGAGGCGCTCGGCGCCGCCCACGCGCGCGGGATCATCCATCGAGACGTCAAGCCGGCCAACCTGCTCGTCTCCGAGGCCGGCCGGGTGAAGCTGACGGACTTCGGCCTCGCGCTGACGCGGGTGGGACCGCAGCTCCGAGGACGCATCGGCACTCCCTACTTCACCGCGCCCGAGCTGTGGCGCGGCGACCGGGCGAGCCCCGCGTCGGACATCTACTCGCTGGGGGCGACGTACTTCAGGCTGCTCACCGGGCGGCACCTCTTCGAGTCGCTCACCCTCGACGCGCTCGAGCGCGCTCACCTGCACGAGCCGCCGCCCGAGGTGTGCCAGCTGCGCCCGGAGCTCCCCGCGGGCTGCGGCGAGATGATCGCCCGCTGCGTGGCGAAGGACCCCGCGCAGCGCCTCGGCAGCGCCGAGGAGGTGATCCTCGCCGCGACCGCCCTGGCGAGCAGGCTGGCGAGCCGCCTGTCCGCGAGCGTGGGCCGGCCGGGCGCGGGCAGCTACCCGGCGTCCTCCCTCGAGGGAGACACCGTCGGCGAGTCGCTGGCGCC
>JAKLHH010001428.1 GCA_022710245.1 Myxococcota bacterium | reverse complement strand
TAGTGTCCCGGCATGCGATCCGCCTCACGGCTCACCGTCTCCTGCGTCGTGCTCCTCCTCGCCGGCAGCCTCGCGCTCGCCGAGCGTCCACCCGGCGGCAGCGGCAAGGGCGACGGCGTCGAGGACGTGGAGACGGTCGAGGTCAAGCCTGCCCCCGCCGCCGTACCGCACGTCGGCGCCGCGCAGCGGGTCGCGGGTCGCCTGCACGCGTCCGTGGTGCACCTGCCGATCGGCTGGCTGCTGCTGCTCCTCCTCCTCGAGGGGCTCTCGATCCTGCTGCGCAAGCCGGCCTGGCAGGGCCCCTGCCTGGTCGTGCTGATCGCCGCCGTGGCCAGCTTCATCCCCGCCGCGGTCTCTGGCTTCCTGCGGCTGGACGAGCTCGGGCAGGGCTCGACGGAGCTCGCCCTGCTGGGGCTGCGCCACCGCAACCTGATGCTGATCGCGGCCGCGCTCTGCGGCGGCGCGCTGCTGCTACGGCTCGTCTCGGGCCCGCGCACGCGCGGGTGGCAGCGCGGCGTCTACCTGATGCTGATCGGCGCCGGGGCCGCGGTGGTCACCATCGCCGGACACCTGGGCGGCCGCATGGTCCACGGCAGCGACTTCCTCCCGTTCTGAACCGAGGGGGCCCCGCGCGCGAACGGGACGTCGCGCTCACCCTCGAGGCGAGCCGCTCAGCGCATGATCCTGCGCCGTCGCTCTTGCTTGAAGCGAAGCCCTTGAAGCGGAGGGTCAGCCCGCGTCGGGGTGGTGCGGCGAGAAGAAGGCGTCGGCCACGTCCTCGGACGGACGATCGAGGCAGGCGATCGGGCAGCCCGCGCAGTGCTGGTCGATGTACCCGCCGAGCGCCGGCAGGACCGTCGCCACCACGCGCTGGCTCTCGTCGGCGTCGAGGTGGCAGAAGTCGGTCAGGGCGCGCGTCATCTCCTCGATCACCCGCTCGATCGGCCAGCGCGCCCCCGCGATCAGGAAGTCGGCGAAGACGCGCCCGATCGCGTAGGCCGCGGTGGTGCGATCGGCCTCGCGCGGGCGCCGCTCGCCGGGCAGCCCGAGGAGGGCCTCGTCGAGGAAGGTGAGCGCGGCCTCGGTGAAGTCGAGGCGCGCCAGGTCGCGCCCCTTGGGGGAGCAGACGTGCTGGAAGAAGAGCCCCTTCAGGTGCTGGCGCAGCATGGCGCGATCGACGCTGGCGTCGGCCAGCGGCTCCTCGCCCGCGGGGACGATGGAGCGCTCGAGCATCGCCGTGACGAGCGGGCTCGCCCCGAACGCCTGCTCGGTGACGCGGGCCAGCGCGGCGCAGAGGCTGGCCTCGGCCGCCTCTCCCCGCCAGGCATGCCAGCGCGCCATGTGCCCGGCCATCGCGACGAGCCGGGAGCGGAGCGGCGGCCGCTCGAGGCGCTGCGCGGCGGCGCGCACCCAGGCCGGCAGCGCGGCGGCGTGCGCGGGGAGCGGGAGCTCGACGCCGTCGAGGTCGCCGCGATCGAAGAACCAGGAGCGATCGTACTCCGGACGGCGGAGGAGCTCGCGCACGCTCTCCAGCGACGGGCGCTCCGCCGGGGCCAGCTCTCGCACCAGCCCGGCCTCCGGCGCGGGCTCGGGCTCCGGCGGCGCCCACCGCTCGAAGAGCGTGACCGCCGGCCGCGCCTCCGGCGGGAGGGTGCAGCCCGCGGCGTGGGTCCGTGCCGCCGCTCCCGCGATCAGCGCGGCCACCTGCGGCAGGGGCGCTGCGGCGAAGGCGAGCCCGGTCCCGTCCGTGATCTCGGCGAGGAGCTCGCTGAGCTCCTGCGGCCCGCGCCTGGGCAGCACGAAGCCGTCGCGGATGTCGCCGGCGGCCCGCACGCAGAGGTCAGCCAGCGTCAGCGTGCCGTCCAGGTTCTCGAAGCAGCCAACCACGATGAAGGCGCCCTGCCCGTCGCAGCTCCCGACCAGCGCGCGCCCGCTGCTCGCCTGCTCCCTCGGGTCGAGGCGCCGCG
>JAKLHH010001427.1 GCA_022710245.1 Myxococcota bacterium | reverse complement strand
CGGGACGTAGATCACGTGGCGGCCGAGGTTCGCGACCTCCCCGTGCGCAGGGGCGGTCACGCTGGTGATCGTCAGCGGGCCGCCGCTCGGCGACAGATCGTTCCCCAGCAGGTCGAGGACGGTGGGCACGTAGTCCGCCAGGGTGAGGGCGTCGGCGGTGGCGACCGGCGCGTCGGGGGACTGGTCGCCGAGGGTGATGACGCAGCTCGAGACAGCGCCGGCGTCGAGCTCGGGAGGCAGCGTCAAGGTCAGGATCACCTGCTCGCTCCCCTCCGGCACGCCGTCGCCGAGGACGCGCAGCGCCGTCTGCGCCCGCGTCTGACCCGCCGGGACGGTGAGGCTGCTCGCCTCCAGCTGGTAGTCGCTGCCGGCGGTCGCCGAGCCGCTCGCCAGCAGACCGACGGTGGTGGGCGTCTCCAGCGCCCGCGAGAGCTCGAGCTCCACCGGCACCGCGCGCCAGGGCTGGCTCGCCCGCTGCTCGGCTGCCCCGTAGTGGATGAGCTGGTCGCGCAGCGCGCGCTGCTCGGCGAGGACCCAGCCCGCGGTGCGGGCCACGGTCGCGATCCGCAGCTCGTCCATCGAGCCCACGAAGTAGTAGCCCGAGGCGCCGCTGCGGTAGCCGACCCGGTAGGTCGCGCCGCTGCCGAGGAAGGGACCGCTCGAGGAGCTCGCGATCGCCACGCCGTCGACGTAGATGGTGCTGGTGTCAGCGCTCGCGTCGTGGACGAAGGTGACCAGCTGCCACTCGCGGGCGCGCAGCGGCGCGGCCGAGGGCAAGAGGTCGTCGCCGTAGTACCTCATCTCCAGCGCGTAGCGGCGGAGCTTCAGCAGCAGGTCCTGGCCAGCCTTGTTCGCGGTGAAGGCGTTGAAGATGACCCCCTCGACCAGGTCCTCGAGGCGGATCAGCGCGGAGACCGTGAAGGAGTGCTGCGCCAGGGCGAGGCTCCCGGCTGGACCGAGCGTGAGGTAGGCTCCGCCCCCGAAGGTCAGCCCGCGGCCCACCGGGCTGGCGGCGCCGAAGGTCAAGGCGCCGGAGGTGGTGGCGTGGTGCGCGCCCGTGGCGTCCTTGATCGCGTCGGCGCCGCCGGCCGTCTCGTTGAGGTGGTAGACGGCGGCGAACGAGGGCGACCACACCCCGGCCGGGTCCTCCGCGGCGGCGGCCGCGGGGTTGCCGAAGTAGAGCCAGATGGCCTGATGCGCCGACTTCGCCGGTAGCTCCGGGACCCGCACCCAGATCCGGGAGGTGCCGTCGGGCTGCCAGCTGTCGACCTCGTGAGCGAGGAGCGCCCCGTCGGCGTCGGTGAAGCGGAGATCCCCTCCGTCCGGTTTCACCGCCGCGTAGGAGATGCGTGCCTTGTCCAGCGTCACCAGCAGGGGGAAGCCGACCAGCGTCTCGGGGTTATCCCCGTTCCCGAGCTCCAGCTTCATCCGCCAGCCCCAGGCGGTGAGCGCGGAGCTCCAGGGCGCCTCCGCTCCGGCCGGCTCGGCAGCCGCCAGCGTGGCGTGGGTGAAGGAGACGGTCGGGCGGGGGGGCGGCGCCAGGTCCGCGCCGTCCCGGTCCACGCCGTCCCGGTCCACGCCGTCCCGGTCTGGAAGGACCGGAAGGTCCGCGCCGGCGTCGAGAGTCGAGCTGGGAAACCCGAGGCGTGAGCAGCCCGCGAGGGCGAGCACGACGGCGAGCCCGCTGAGCCCCGCGAAGGGCGCGGTGGCCAGCCGCGCGAAGGGCGCGGTGGCCAGCCACGAGCAGCGACCTGTGCGTGGAGAGACGATGCGTCAATGATCTCCAGCCTGCCGGCGGGTGACAAGGGCGATTGGATCCCTGGACGACCTCCGCGCGCTGGTGCCGCTCCTCCTCGCGCCCGTGCGACTAGTACCGCGCCGCAGTGGTCTTGATCGGTTGGCTATCGCAGAAGGGGCAGTTGCCACCCAGCCTGGGCCGCGGCTTCGCCGCGCGCCTCGCCCCTCAAGCGAGCCG
>JAKLHH010001426.1 GCA_022710245.1 Myxococcota bacterium | reverse complement strand
CTCCCCGCGCTGCTCGCCGCGCGCGCCGTGAAGGATCCCCAGCCGCTCTACCAGCCGCAGGACACGCACTGGACCGACCGCGGCCTGCGCCTGGCGGCCTCGCTGATCGCCCGCCGCGTCGAGCGCTACGCCTGGTTCCCGAGGCTGCGCTCTCGCGCCGTGGCCTTCCGCACGCGCCCCGCGACCTTCACCCGCTTCGGCGACCTCCACTCCCGGCTCGCCCCGCGCGAGCAGGCGCGCTACCGGCCCGCGAAGCTGGAGGCGCAGCAGGTGCTCTGGCCCGACGGCCGCCCCTACGAGGACGACGCCGACAGCCCGCTCGTCGTGCTCGGCGACAGCTACACCGGCGTCTACCAGCGCATGGACTGCGAGCACGCCGGCGTGACCGCGCACCTCGCGCGCGAGCTCGGCACGGCCATCGACCTGGTGATGAGCTACGGCGGCGGACCCAACGTGCGCCGGACCCTGCTCACCCGAGGCGAGCCCGCGCTCCGCGCCAAGCGGCTGCTGATCTGGATCTTCACCGCCCGCGACCTCCACAACTACTGGGAGGACTGGGAGCCGCTGGCGAAGATCAAGAGCCCGTGAAATTGCGGCGGTCTCATCCCGGAGCGGCCGGAGGCCGCGAGGACCCGCAATTCGCCCTTCATCGCGGAGCCCCCGCGGGAGGCTCGCGGCAGCTACGCACCACGACCCGACGTGTGCGGCGCCGAGACAATTTGCCCTGCTCGCCTCCTGCGGAGGCTCCGCGATGAAGGGCAAATTCGCCCTGCTCGCCCCCTTCGGAGGCGCCGCGATGAAGGGCAATCGCCGCTCGCGCGCCGCGGTGCTCGCCCCGGCGCTCGCGCTCGCGCTGCTCCTCCTCGGCGGCTGCCGGCGCGACCCCCCGGCGCCGCGCCCCCTCGCGGCCGGGCTCCTCGAGCTGGCCTCCCACGCCGCGCGCGCGTTCGGCCTCGCCTTCGATCGCGCCGCGACGCTGCGCACGCTGGACCGGCTCGCCGAGCGGGCGCGCGCCGGCGGCGAGGGCGACCCCGCGCGGCGCCTGCGCCAGCTCCTCTTCGACGAGCTCCGCCTGGAGCGGGTGATCGATCACCCGCCGCTCGAGGCCGCGCTCCTGCCGCAGGTCCTCGCGCAGCGCCGCGGGAGCTGCGTCGGGCTCTCGGCCCTCTACCTCGCGCTCGCCGAGGCGCTCGGGGTGCCGGCGCAGGGCGTCCTCGTGCCCGGCCACTTCTTCGTGCTGGGGCCGGGGGGCCGGCGCGTCGAGCTCCTCCGCCGCGGCGAGGAGCTCCCGCTCGACTGGTATCGCGAGCGCTACCGGGTGCCGGCCGCCACCGCGGGCGGGGCCTACCTGAGGCCGCTCTCCGCGGCCGAGACCCTCGCCGCCTTCCGCTTCAACCTGGCCAACGAGCACCGCCTGCGCGGCGAGCTGCGGCAGGCGATCGCCCTCTACCGCGAGGTGATCGCCATCCTGCCCGGCTTCGCCGAGGCGCAGGCCAACCTCGGGCTCTGCCACCAGCGGCTCGGCCAGCGCGCCGAGGCCGAGGCCGCCTACCTCCGCGCGCGCGCGGCGAGCCCCGAGCTCCCGGGGCTGCGCGAGAACCTGGAGGCGCTGCGGCGGGGAGCGCCGGCGTCCTCACGAGACTGAGACCCTGCATAGCGTCGCCCTCCCCACCTCTCCGGCCGCTCCGGGATGAGACCGCCGCAACTGTCGCGGCGCCGCACACGTCGGGCGGTGGTGCGTAGCTGCCGCGATCAACAACTCGCCCTGCTCGCCTCCTTCGGAGGCTCCGCGATGGAGGGCAAATTCCCGCTTGACCTGCGATCGCTTATCGGCCATATTCAAATTCATGATGCGTCGAATGAGCTCGAACCGTCATTCCTCGAGGCGCCGGGCGCGGCGCCGCGGCCCCGAGCAGCTCGAGCTCCCTGCCCGCACCTGGGGCGGACGGCGCAAGGGCGCGGGGCGGCCGAAGAGCAGCTC
>JAKLHH010001425.1 GCA_022710245.1 Myxococcota bacterium | reverse complement strand
GTTCTACGGCGCGCTCTTCGCCTGGAAGCTGGAGGACGCGCCGCACCTCGGCGGTGAGTACGTGCTCCTGCGCACCTCGACCGAGCCGGGCGCGGTGGCCGGCGGGCTGCTCCGCCGCGTGGACGAGAGGCACGGCGTCACCCTCTACTTCGCGGTCGAGTCGATCGACGAGAGCGCGCGCAAGCTGGTCGAGCTCGGGGGCACCGTGGTGGTGCCGAAGACCGCGCTGCCCAGGCTCGGCTGGACCATCGTCGCCCGTGACCCCCAGGGGAACAGCCTGGGGCTCTTCCAGGAGGACCCGGCCGCCGGGTAGCGCCGCAGGGCGCGCCGGGCCGGGTGGCCGATGAGCACCCCCGAGCGAGACGAGCTGACCGAGGTGGCGAAGGAGCTGGAGTTCCGCTCCACGGTCACCACCGCCATGCTGGGGACGCTCGACCTCGACCAGATCCTCTATGTGATCCTGAGCGGCATCACCTCCGGTGACGGGCTCGGCTTCAACCGCGCCTTCCTCTTCCTCGACGACGAGGCAGGGCGAGCGCTGCGGGTGACGATGGCGCTCGGCCCCTCGAGCCCCGAGCGGGCTCACACCATCTGGGAGGGCATCGATCGGGCCAAGCTCACGCTCCCCGATCTGCTCGAGCGCTACGAGGAGTACGTGCGCGAGGCGGCGCCGCAGGACCTGGGCAAGAAGATGGCGAGCTTCTACCTGCCCCTGACAGGGCTGGAGTCGATCGCCTCCTCTCAGCAGAACCTGCTCGTCGACAAGCGGGCGCCGCTCGTGCGGGTGATGGCGCGCTGCCTGGTGAGCCGCTCGCCGTACTCCTCGAACGCGCTCACGCTGACCCACGAGGTGGGCGGCCCGGGCGGCGAGCTGATGGAGTTCCGCAACATCGCCATCGTGCCGCTCGCCATCGCCGGGCGGCTGATCGGCGCCATCCTGGCGGACAACATCTACAACGGGAAGTCGATCTCCGACGAGGATCTGCGGCGGCTGCACGCGCTCGGCAACCTCGCCGCGCTCTCCATCGATCGCGCGCGGCTGCACGCGAAGACGGTGGCGATGGCCGAGGTCGACGGGCTCACCGGCGTCTACAACCGGCGCTACTACGAGACCGAGCTGGCGCGGGCGCTCGAGACCGCGCGGCGCACGGCCCAGATCCTCTCGATCGTCGTCTTCGACCTGGACCACTTCAAGGGCTACAACGACACCTACGGCCACCTGGTCGGGGACCAGCTGCTGAAGGACGTGGCCCGCCTGCTGGTGCAGAGCGTGCGGCAGTCGGACCGCGTCGCCCGCTACGGCGGCGAGGAGTTCGTCGTGCTCCTCGCGGACACGGGCGCCGAGGCCGCGGCGCAGGTGGCCGAGAAGCTGCGTCAGCTGGTCAAGCGTACGCCGCTCGCGGATGGGCGCGTGGTCGAGCTGACGCTGAGCGCAGGGGTGGCGGAGACGAGCGGCCAGGAGACCCCGGAGCAGCTCTTCGACCGGGCCGACCGCGCGCTCTACCAGGCCAAGCAGGGCGGGCGTGATCAGGTCGTCATCGCCTCGCCGGCGGGCGGTCCGCGCCAGCACCCTTAGTCCCAGATGAGCACAGGCGCAGAGCGGAGCGTGAGGCTGCTGGTCTTCGACCGCACCGCCTGGCGCCACGGCCTGACGGTGGCCTGGCGCGCCGGCCGCTGGCTCTACGCTGGCCTCGGGCGCATCGATCGCGCGCTCGGCGCGGCGAGCTGGCAGGAGGCGCTGGCCTGGCTCGCGTCCGTCGAGCCGGGGGCCCGGATCGCCGAGGTGCAGCTGTGGAGCCACGGGCGCTGGGGGTGCGCGCTCCTCGGCGTTGACCCGCTCGACCGCGCCGCGCTGTCCCCCGCGCACCCGCACGCCGCAGCCCTCGACGCCATCCGCGAGCGGCTGGCGCCGGAGGCGCTCTGGTGGTTCCGCTGCTGCGAGACCTTCGGCGCTGACGCGGGGCAGGCCTTCGCGCGCGCCTG
>JAKLHH010001424.1 GCA_022710245.1 Myxococcota bacterium | reverse complement strand
AAGCCCGACGCCTCGGTGACCAAGCCCGACGCCTCGGTGACCAAGCCCGACGCCCCGGTGACCAAGCCCGACGCCAGCAAGCCCAAGCCCGACGGCACGGTGATCAAGCCCGACAGCTGTGTGCCCTCCTGCACCGGTAAGCCCTGCGGCGGGCCGAGCGGCTGCGGCGGCCTCTGCGTCGGCTACTGCGGCGCCAACGAGACCTGCTACCCGTACAACTTCCAGTGCGCGTGCACCTACGTCACCTGCGCGGGCGCCTGCTGCAAGGCCGGCGAGCTGTGCAAGGGCAGCCAGTGCGTCGCCGGGCCGCAGCCGAGCTGGAAGACGGTCTCCTCGGGCACGCAGCAGAACCTCTACGCGGTCTGGGCCGCCTCGCCGCAGGAGGCCTGGGCCGTCGGAGCGCAGGGCACGGCGCTCCGCTGGGATGGGCAGCAGTGGAAGCCAACCACGACCGGCACCCTCCTCGCGCTGCGCGCGGTCTGGGGCGCGGGCCCGAGCGACCTCTACGCGGCCGGCGACGTGGAGTACAGCACGAGCTGGACGGGCGCGCTCTTTCACTGGGACGGCAAGGCCTGGTCGCAGGTGACGACGTTCCCGACGCTGCAGCGCCCGGCCTCGCTCTGGGGCACGAGCGCGACCGACTTCCTGGTCGGCGGCGGCTGGGTGGGCGGCTGGGTGGAACGCCACGGCGCGAGCGGCTGGAGCGTCGACCCCGTGCCGGCCTCGGGCGGCACCCTCGGCGCCATCTTCTCGCTGCACGGCACCGGCGCCAGCGACGTCTGGGGCGCGCGCGCGCTGCAGGTGGTGCACTGGGACGGCAAGAGCTGGAGCGCCACCGCGCTCCCGAGCGGCGACCAGCTCCGCGGCGTCTGGGCGGCGAGCGCGAAGGACGTCTGGGTCGTCGGCGGCTACGAGCACGTCATCCACCACTACGACGGCAGCAAGTGGGCGCCGGTGACCTCGCCGATCAACCACGGGTCGTCGAGCACCGCGAACGGCTACCACGCGATCTGGGGCTCCTCCCCGACCGACCTCTACGCGGTGGGGAGCAAGGGCGGCATCGCTCACTACGACGGCGGCGGCTGGTCGGTGAGCGGCGCCGGGGTGACCACGAGCTGGCTCTACGGCGCCGGAGGGAGCTCGTCCGTCGATGTCTGGGCGGTGGGCGGGGGCGGGACCATCCTCCACTACGCGCCCTAGCGCGAGGCGAGCCTGAGCCGTTGCGCGCGGCGCGGGGCGAGCTATGCTCCGCGCCATGCCGACCCTCGAGCAGGTGACCCTCGAGCAGGTGGCCGAGCGCCACGAGCGGTTCTTCCAGCAGCGCGTCCGCCCGGAGCGACGCGCGCTCGCCGGGCTGCACGGCTGGCTGCACCAGCGCTTCCCGCTCAGGCGGCCCGACGGTCGGCTCACCCTCGAGTACCTCGGCTACCGCCTCGAGGAGCCGCCGCTCTCGCTGGCCGTCTGCCAGGACCTCGGCTGCGACCTCAGGGCGCCGCTCTGGCTCACGCTGCGCCTGGTGCGCTGGCGCGAGGGCGCCATCGAGGAGGTCCTCGAGCAGGAGGTGGGGCTCGGCGCGGTGCCGGCGCTCACCGGCGAGGGCGCGGTCCACGTCCCCGAGCTCGCGCCCGCGAGCTGGGACGCGCTCGAGGCCGCCGTCCTCGCGGAGCTCGCCGAGGCGCTGGCCCACGCCGAGGCGCACCTCGGCCGCCTCGACGTGGACGCGGCGGGTCAGCCGTGGGACGTCCTGCACGGGGGCTGAGCGCCCCGATCGTCTCCCGTAGCGCTCGCGGTCAGCGACGCCAAGGCGCAGGAGATCCTCGGCGCGCTCGAGGCGGAGCTCGAGCGGCTGGCGCAGCCGCTCCTCAGGACCTACCTGATGGTGACCGAGCCGGCGCGGCTCGAGCGCGACGAGCACCTCTTCGCCACCGAGGCGCGCGTCGCGCTGCACCTCGCATCGCCCCGCCCCGCTTCCCGCAGCAGCAACACA
>JAKLHH010001423.1 GCA_022710245.1 Myxococcota bacterium | reverse complement strand
TCTGCATCGGCGCGGCGACGGCGAAGCAGCCGACCGGCCCCTGGACTGACCTCGGTCGGCCGCTGCTCCGCGACGAGCGCACCGGCGTCATCGACGCCACGCGCTTCCAGGAGCGTCGCGGTCGCTCCTATCTGATCTGGAAGCTCGACGGCAACGACCTGAAGCCGCAGGCGCCGACCCCGATCTACCTGCAGGAGGTCGCGCGCGACGGCCTCACGCTGCGCGGCCCGCGCCGCACGCTGATCACCAACGACCAGCCCTGGGAGGGACCGCTGGTGGAGGCGCCCTGGATGGTGAAGCGCGGCGACTACTACTACCTCTTCTACAGCGCCAACATGTACAACACGGACCGCTACGGGGTCGGCGTCGCACGCGCTCGCTCTCCCGAGGGCCCCTTCGAGAAGCTCCCGGGGCCGGTCCTGCACAGCAACGAGCGGTGGGTCGGCCCTGGCCACGGCGCCCTGGTCCGTCGGGGCGGCCGCGACTACTTCGTCTACCACGCGTGGGCGGCCGGTCGCGTGGGCGATCCCAGCCCGCGCATGGTGCTGATCGACCGCATCGACTGGAAGGACGGCTGGCCGCGCATCAACGACGGCACGCCGAGCGGCACCCCGCCCGCCGCCCCCGCCAACCGCTGACTACTCCTCGCCGACCCTGAGCGCGCGCGCCCGCGCCGCCGGATCATCGCCTGCGAGCGCGCGGATCAGCTCCGCGTAGACCGCGCCCGAGGCCTCGCCCATCGAGTCGAGCTCCTCGAGCCGCCCCCCCTGCGCGTGGTCGGCGCCGAAGAGCCCGAAGCGCGCGCGGCAGCTCCCCCACTCGTAGTTGTCGACGAGCGACCAGTGGAAGTAGCCCTGCACTGGCACGCCGTCATCCAGCGCGGCGAGGAGGGCGAGGAGGTTGCGACGGAGGTAGCGGGGGCGCGTCCAGCCGTCCTCACGCGACGCTCCGCGGGCGGCGTCGCGCGAGCGGTCGTTGCAGAGACCGTTCTCGAGGACGACGACGGGGCGCTCGTAGTCCCCGGCCGCGCGCAGGAACCAGCGCAGCCCGTCGGGGTTCACCGGCGTCTCCCACAGTGAGGCGATCGGCTGCCAGACTCGCCCGGCGCCTGCGCGGCGGCCGGGCCAGCGCAGGAACTCCTCGGGGAAGGGGTCGTAGTAGTCGATCGCGATGAGGTCGAGCTTGCGCGGCCTCGGGGAGGCGTACACGGCGCGGCGAAGGCGGGGCAAGAGCTCGCCGAGCGCCGCGCGGGTGAGCGGACCGAGGAGCGGCTCCAGCCAGCGGCGGCTCCCCGCGGGGCGGGGCGCGGCCTCCAGCCGCTGCTGCCACTCGCTGCGCCTGACGGCGAGCTCGGCGGGGAGCGCCGCCTCTGCCGTGCCGCGCTCTCGCGCGGTGAGGACGTCGAGGACGAGCCGATCCAGCTCGTAGCGGGCGAAGGTGAAGGTGTTGGTGGTCACCGTCGGCGCCGGCCACCCCCGCTCCTGGTGAAGATCGTGGAGCGCCTCGTAGGCGGCCGCGTGCGCGCAGCCGAGGACGTCGAGCAGCGACGCTGCCTCGCCGAGGCCGAGGGCGCCGCCCGGCGGGAAGACCCCGAGCACCGCGCTCATCAGCGCCAGGATATTGATCTCGTTCAGCGTGATCCAGCAGCGCACGGGCGAGGAGCCTCGCGCCAGCAGCTCGTCGCCGAGCTCGCTCGCGACCCGCCGCGCGTAGGCGGTGAAGCGCTCGAGGGTGGGCTTCGCCTCGCCCCCCGAGAAGGGCCGCGCGCCGAGCCAGGCGGGGTGCGTGAAGTGGTGCAGGGTGACGAGGGGCTCCAGCCCGCGCCGCCGGCAGCCCTCGAGGATCGCCGCGTAGCGGAGGAGCGCCTCCCGGTCCCAGCGGCCAGGCGCCGGCTCGAGCCGCGCCCACTCGAGGCCGAGCCGGAAGGCGCCCAGCCCGAGGCCGGCGGCGCGATCGAGGAGCGCGTCAGGGTCGCGCCAGAAGCCGTT
>JAKLHH010001422.1 GCA_022710245.1 Myxococcota bacterium | reverse complement strand
GCTCTCGGTGCCGGTCAGCTGCTTGCGCAGCTGGTCGGTGGTGCGGCCGAAGGCGAGCAGCGCGAGGATCTGCCCCTGGTCGAGGCTGGGCGTGCTGGAGAGCTGCGGCGTGATCTGGGTGAGCGGGCCCTGCAGGAGCAGCCGGATCTGGTAGTCGACGCCGCTGCGGTCCGCGAAGAGCGTCTCGCCGAGGATGTTGATCTCCGCCTGATCGGTGGTCTTGCGCTCGTCGAAGGTGACGTCGCCGCGCGTGATGGTGTACTCGCCGCGCAGGAAGGGGACGCGGAAGCTGCCGTCCTCGACGCGGATCTGCCCGCCGACGCGGGGCGAGGAGAGGGTGCCCGTGACGTTGAGCGCCCCGGAGAGCGAGAGCGTGGCGATGTTGTTCTTCACCGAGAGCTGCCCGGTCGACTGGACCCCGAGGCTCAGCTTGAGCTCCTCGAGGAGCGGCGTCCCCTTCCAGAACGGCACCTCCTCCTCGGAGACGCGCGGCCGGATGAACGCCTGGCGGATCACGTCGAAGGGCTGCACGTACCGCGCGTCGACCAGATCGACGTCGCCCTTGAGGAGCAGCTGGGTGCTGTCTCCGCGGAGCGTCAGGTTCAGGTTCGCCTCGGCGGTGTAGACCTTCGGCTCCCGCTGCGGGATCCCGAGGCCGCTGATCTTCAGCTCGAGGCCGCAGCGGCGGCTCTCCTCGTCGTCGAGCAGGCAGCTGCCCTCGGCCGGCACCCAGGCGTCGCGCCGGATCACGCCGGTCACGCGGATGGTCCCCTCGTCGTAGCTGCCCTCGAGGGCGCGGGTGGTCTTGATCTGGTACCGGTTGAAGGCGACCTCGCCGCGCTCGAGCGTGACGGTCCGCCCCAGCCCCCGCGGCGAGACCTCGAGGTGCTTGACCAGCAGCTTGCCCTGCAGCATCGGGTCGCCGACGGGGCCGCTCAGCCCCACGTCGACCCAGGCCTTGCCCATCGAGTTGGAGATCTGCTCCGGGAAGAGGAGCTGGATCAGGCGGGCGCTGAGATCGCCTCGCAGGCGCACGTCGGCGACGCCAGGCCGGAGCTGCTCGAGGGTCAGCGAGCCGGAGGCGTCGGAGCGCGAGCGATCGAACTCGAGGCTCACCGCCTCCAGGCGCAGCTTGCCCGGCGCCAGGCGCAGGCGACCACCCCGGAGCTGGATCGGCCGCCCGAAGCCGCGGAGCTGCACGTCGACGCGGTCGAAGGAGAGCCCGCCCTGCAGGCTCAGCCGGTCGAAGCCTCCGCTCAGGCGCAGATCCATCGCGGCGTCGCCGGTGATCCTGTCCACCCGACGGTTGAGGAAGGCCTCGACGACGGCCAGCGCGACGCGGCCCTTGAGCTGCAGGTCGGGGCCGCTCCTGGCGACGCGGCCGCCGACCGAGAGCTCCGCCTTGTGCCCCGCCTCGCCGGAGACGGTGGTGACCAGCCTGGAGGGGTCGAGGACCAGACGCTTGCCGTCGAAGGACGCGCTGACGTCTCCGAGGTTGGCGAGGGTGATGATCCGCTCGCGCCTCTCTCCGGGCGAACGATAGCGGAGCGAGAGCTCGGCCCGCGACAGCCGCACCCCCGCCCAGGTCAGCCCGGCCCGGGTGTCGGCGTCCAGCTTGATGCTGCCGTCGACGAGCCCGCGCACGTCGCCCAGCGATCGCAGCTCGAAGACCACCTTCTCCAGCGGGAAGCGCGTGACATCGACGCGGAGGTGCAGCCGCGGACGGGGCTGCGACAGGAGGTAGCCATCGAGGCGCACCGCGCGGCCGAGGAGCGTGCCGCTCAGGTGGACCCCGTCCGAGCCGGGGCTCAGGCTCACCTGGCCGGCGCCGAGCGTCACCCCGCGAAGCTTGACGCCGGCGAGGGTGAGGCGGCCGCTCAGCCGCGGCTCCTCGAGCGTCCCGGCGGCAGCGACCTTGCCGCTCACCAGACCGCCCAGGCCGAGAGGGAGCGCCGCCACGCCCGGCACCCCGGTGATCGGGAACGACCGAG
>JAKLHH010001421.1 GCA_022710245.1 Myxococcota bacterium | reverse complement strand
AGGCCCCGACCTGTGACTGGCGGCCGCTCGTCGACATCTACGAGGACCCCGAGCAGTTCATCCTCAGCGCCGAGCTCCCGGGCGTCGATCCGGCCAAGGTCGACCTGCGCGTCGAGGAGAACCGCCTGATGATCCGCGGCGAGCGGAAGCTGGATCGTGAGGAGAAGCGCGAGAACTACCTCCGCGTCGAGCGCTGCTACGGCACCTTCGCCCGCACCTTCACGCTGCCGACCACCGTCGACGGCGCGAAGATCCACGCCGAGTACAAGCACGGCCTGCTGCGCGTCTCCATCCCGAAGAAGCCGGAGACGATGCCGAAGCAGATCAGCGTGAAGATCACCGAGTAGGCCAGCTCCCGAGAAGACGGCCAGACGACGCGGGCCCGCCAGACGGTGGGCCCGCGTTTTTTCGTCCGGTCGGCGGCCACTCAACGGCGTGATTGTCGCGGCGCCGCACAGGTCGGGCGTTCGTGCGGAGCTGCCGCGACCAACAATTGACCCCCCGCGGTGCCGGCGGCAAGATCGGCTCCTCCCTTCCCGAGTGGCCGAGCGCATGGTCTACCGCACGTCCGCCGAGCAGCCCCGCAGGGCGTACCTCAACCCGGTCGGCGAGGTCGAGGTGCTGGAGTGCCTGCACCGGGGGCGCTGGTTCGACGTGCACGCCGCACGCCTCGGCGGACGTGAGGTCTGCGTCAAGACCCCGAGCGGCCGCGTCGGCGACGAGGACCTGTTCACCAGCCTGGCGGCTGGCGTGCAGACCGGCCTCTGGGGCGGCAGCACCGGGCGCGTGGGAGCTGCGGACGGCCTGACCGGGCTCGAGGAGCAGCGCTGGCTGCGCGAGCGACTGCTCGCGCTCGAGGCGCAGCGGATCCGCGACTCGCGGGGCGCCTGGAACCACGAGGTGCTGCTCTACGGCTGCTGGGACGGCACCCTGCCCGCCGACCCGCTCGCCTGGAACACTCCCCTCGAGGCGCGCCTGGAGCCGGCGCTGGTCACCCCACGGCTCGCCGGGCGCCCCCTCGCCTCGCTCGACCGGCAGGCGCGGCGCGAGCTGCTGCCGCGGATGCTGCTCGCGCTCTGGGACGCGCTCGCCGCCACGCACCACGGCGACCTCGCCCCCGGGAACCTGATCGTCGACCTCGCCGCCGGGCGCTTCTCCCTGATCGACCCCGGGGTGGCGATGCGGAGCCTGCGCTCGGGGCCGGAGGGCGGCGCGGGCGGCTGGATGAACCACGCGGCGCTCTTCACCTGCACCGCGGCGAGCTACCCGGTCCTCCCGCCGACCTACGCCCCTCGCACCACGACCCACGGCGCGCCGCTCGCCGCGCACGTGCGCAGCGTCGAGAGCCTCGACTTCGCCGGCCCGATCATCTCCACCTTCGCCCCCCACACGCGGCTGCCGGCGCTCGCCGATCTGATCGCCGCCGGGGTCCTGTACTACGAGGCGCTCGCGGACCGTCACCCGTGGCCGGCGCTCGCCGCCCGGCCCGCCTGGGTCGGCGAGTTCGGCGAGGGCGGCGGCGAGCGAGCGCTGCTGCTGCACCCCGACGTGCTGGACCACCTCGTCCTCGCGCCGCCGAGCGCTCATGACCGGACGGTGACGGCGGCCGAGGACGCGCTCGCCGCCGCGCTCCTCGAGCTGCGGGTCGAGTCACGCGAGCACCTGGCCGCGCTCGCGGTGGCCGCGCAGCAGCCGGCCACGACGCGCCGTCCGCCCGTCACCTCGCCCGCGTCGCGGCCAGCGGTCAGCTGCCGGCGCTGCGGCGCGAGCTGGTCCGCCGGCGAGCACACGCCGGGCTGCAGCCAGTGCGGGGGCGGTGCGCTGCGCATGCCCTGCCCCATCTGCGGCGGGCGCTGCGGCGCGTTCTTCGAGCGCGCGGTGATGGACTCACAGGATCGAGATCAGGCGCACTGGCTCGGCGGCTGCCGCCTGCCCCCCGAGGAGGTGCAGCGCCTGCTCCAGCGGGCGGCGCAGCTCATCGCGCTGCGCGACGAGCTC
>JAKLHH010001420.1 GCA_022710245.1 Myxococcota bacterium | reverse complement strand
CCAGTAGCGGCCCACCCTCGCGGCGCTGTGCGGCTTGCGGTGGTGCTCCTCGGCGGCCTCCAGCTCGGCGACGGCGCGCTCGGGCAGCGGCGCCAGCTCGGGGAGCGCGCGGGGCGCGGGCCGCTCCTCGCCGACGCCGAGCCGGGCGCGCAGCGCGGCCGCGTGGCCCTCGAGGCGGGTGAGCCACTCGCGGACGTCGTCGGCCTGCTCGCGCGCGAGCTGGCTCAGCAGCGCCGCGCAGGTCGGGCGGTCGCGCGGAGCGGCCGCGACCTGGTCCTGCGGCGCCGCCTCCTCGAGGCCGAGGCCGCGCAGGACGAGCTGCACCGCGAGCAGGAAGGTGAGGTCGCCGGCGGGGAGCGCGCCGAGCATGATGCGCGCCCGCCAGGTGACCGCCATGCGCCCGATCAGCTCGGCCTCCTGCACCAGCGCGTGCGCCGCGTTCGCGGTGATCAGGCCGAAGCCGAGGTAGATGGTCGCCACCGCGCCGTGCACGCGCGCCTCGCGCGAGGCGGCCTCGTCGCCGCGAGCGCGGTACGGGTGCTGCGGCTCGCGGGCGGCGATGAAGGCGCGCGCCGCCTCGAAGCAGAGCGCGGCGGGCACGTAGCGCGGCAGGCCCACCTCCTCCACCTGGAAGACCAGCCGGTCGTCCTCGGCGGTGATGAAGTCGATGCGGGGCTGCGCGAGCCTCTGGTCCTCGACCAGCGGCGCGCGCGCGTCGACGAGCTCCAGCCGCCAGCCCTCGAGCCCGGCGTAGCCGAGGAGGCGGTGCAGGACGCGCCCCACCCCGACCAGCGTGGGCTGCCACGGATCCGGGAAGCAGCGGGGCGTCTCCTCGATCAGCGGCGCGGTCAGGAGCCGCTCGGCGCCATGGCTGGCGACCAGCCGCGCCAGGTGCTCGAGGAGCTCCTCCGCGCTCTCCTTCCGCAGCCAGGGCGCATCGGCCGCCGAGGCGGCGCGGACCGGCGCGGCAGGGCCGGGAGCCGGCGCGCCGGCCGCGGCGGGCCCCTGGCGACGCATCACCCGCTTCGTCATCCGCGCCTCACTCGACGGCGTCCTTCGGGCCGACGACGATGGTGCACGAGGAGCGGGTCTTCGCCTTGCCGAGCCAGCTCTGCGCGCAGGTGACGGCGCGCGGGGTGGCGCTCGTCACCTTGCCGGCCGAGACCTCGATGGTGACCTCGTCCCTCCCCGACAGCGTGAGGCCCCCCTCCAGGCACTGCAGCAGCGGCGCCGCACCCGCCAGGAGCTGGCGCCGCGCCTCGGCGAGGTCGCAGCCCACGCGGTCGCACTGCACGCGGCGGAAGGCGAGCGCGAGGAGCTTGCCGACGAGCGCCTCCCCGCGACGCAGCTTCGGGTTCTTCGGCGTGTAGGTGCCGCCCACGCTGCCGCCGCGCACGCCGAGCCCGCCGACGCCGATGGTGCCGATGCCGCCGCCGCCGCTGGTGATCACGCCGCCGATCGCACCACCGCTCTTGCCCATCCCGCCGAGCACGCCGATCAGCCCGCCGCCGCCCCCCCCGACGCTCGCCTTGCTCGCGGCCGCGTGCGCCTGCTCCTGGGCCTTGCTGAGCTTGACCCAGGCGAGCTCGGTGCGCAGCGCGCTGGCCAGCTTGGCCGCGCTGGCGCTGTCCGAGACGCGGCCCGCGCCGCGCTTCTCGAGGTCCTTGCGGTCAGAGGCGGTGAGCTTGTTCAGCGCGATGAAGCTGACGGTGAAGCCCTTGGCCGTCGCGCGGCCGAGCGGGTAGGTGAGGCCCGCCACGCGGAGCGCGCCGGAGACCACGACCAGGTGGTGGCGCGGCGTGAGCCCGCTCCCCTCCCAGCCATAGGTCGCCCTGAGGAGCGTGGTCATCAGGGAGCCCGTGCAGCTCGAGGCGTTGCCGAGCGTCTGCAGCAGGCGCTCGCGCTCGCTCGGCGGCAGCGCCGCCCCGGTGCGGTACCCGTCGCAGCCCGCGGCGATGGCGAGGGACCAGGCGCGCGGCATCTTCGGCAGCGCGGCCTTCAGCGCG
>JAKLHH010000142.1 GCA_022710245.1 Myxococcota bacterium | reverse complement strand
GCTGGTCGGGGCCAGCCTGACCGCGGACGGCGGCTATCGCTGGGCGAAGGTCCTCGGAAGCCTCGCGCACGACCGCGGGATCGTCCTCGGGGGAGGCGGCGACCTCTTCATCTTCGGGGACATCAGCGCGAGCGGCAGCGACGAGCTCGGCGGCACCTCGCTCACGGCGAACGGAGAATCGGACGGGGTCCTCGCCCGCTACTCGTCGACCGGCGAGCTGCGCTGGGTCAAGCAGCTCGGCGGCCCGAAGGACGACAGCGTCCTCGCCGTCGCGCCCGGTCCGGGCGGCAGCCTCTACGTGACCGGGTACTTCTCGCAGACCGCCTCGCTCATCGTCGGCAGCCTCACCAGCGTCGGAGATACTGACGGGTTCCTGCTGCGGATGGTGCCCCAGTGACCGGCCACGGCTCGCGCGCGGCATGGCTCGGCCTGCTCGCGGCGGGGGTGGCCGTGATCGGCTGCAGCTCGCGGCGCGTCGCCCTCGACGACGGTGGTTCGCCCGACTCGAGACGCCTCGACGCCATCGCTCCCCGCCGGGACACCTCGCTGCCAGACCAGCGCGCGGATCTGAAGCCCGCTCCGGGGCCCTGGCTGAAGCGCTTCGGTGGCACGGGCTTCGATGAGGGCTGGGACCTCGCCGTGGACCACGCCGGCAATGTCTACCTGCTGGGGCGCATCGCCGGGAGCGTCGACCTCGGCGGCGGCCCGCTCGCGGCCGCGGAGGGCGAGGGCAGCGCCTTCATCGTGAGCTATGCGGCGGACGGGACGCATCGCTGGTCGAAGCTCCTTGGCGCCCTTGGTGCGATCGACCCGTTCCTCGCGGGCGATGGCGCGGGGAACGTCTACCTCGGGGGAAGCTTGCAGCACAGCCCGATCGACTTCGGCGGCGGGCCGATCCTGCCGGACCAGCTCTTCGTGGCCAGCCTGTCTTCGAGCGGCGCGCACCGCTGGTCGCGCGGGCTGCCCTCGACCGGCGCGAGCAGCGTCAAGCGGCTCGTCGCCGACGAGCTCGGCCACGTCGTGATCGCGGGATACTTTGAGGGCACGGTCGATCTCGGCGGCGGCCCCCTCACCGGCGACGCCGACTTCTTCATCGCCAGCCTGAGCGTTGTCGACGGCTCCCACCACTGGTCGGCGGGGTATGGGAGCAAGGGGAGCGAGAGCGGAGAGTGGGTCAGTTCGCTCGCTGTCGACAAGGCCGGCAACCTCTACCTCGGCGGCGCGTACAGTGGCCCGATGGATCTCGGCGGCGGCATGCTCCCGCATGTGTGGAGCTATGATCCGTTCATCGCCAGCTTCACGGCGGCGGGAGCCTACCGCTGGGCGAAGACGGCGGGCAGCGCCGACTCGACCGGTGTCCCGTACCTCGCCAGCGACGGGAGCAACGTGTTTGCCGGCGGAAGCATGGCGGGTACGGTGAGCTTCGGAGGGGACACGCTGAAGCTCGAGGGCCACCAGCTGGTCGGCGCGAGCTTCACGGGCGCCGGCGTCCATCGCTGGTCAAAGGTGCTCGGGGGAGGGCTCCAGGGAGGCCAGATCCCCCTTGCTGGTGTCGTGGTCGACGGCGCGGGTCAGCCGACCGTCTTCGGCACGTTCCAGCAGACCGCTGAGCTTGGCGGCACGGTGCTCCAGTCCAAAGGCGACGTCGACATTGTCCTCGCGAGCTTCTCAGGCGGCGGTGACCTGCGCTGGGTCAAGCAGCTCGGCGGCCCCGGCGACGACCAAGTCTACGCCGTCGCTCCCGGCCCCGGCGGAGCCCTCTACGTGGCCGGCTCTTTCTCGCAGACCGCGGTGCTCGAGGTGGGCAGCGTCACCAGCCTCGGGAGCCGGGACGGGTTCCTGCTGCGGATGCTACCCAAGTGACCTCGCCCCGCTAGCGCTGGCGTCCTTGAGCACCACCCGCGGACGCGAGCCCGGGAGGCGATCAGGGCTGGGCGCGAAGGACCCCGATCTCGGGCACGCCCGGCGCCGGCGCGGTCGCCAGCGGGCTGAGGGGCAGGACTCGCGGCGCCTCCTTCTCCCAGGCGCGCTGGCTGAGGAGCACGCGGCGCAGCCCGCCGCCCTCGCGCTCGAAGCCCAGCGCGAGGAGCACCTGCTTGCGGCCGACCACGTCGATCGAGGTCAGCGTGCGCGGCCCCGCGAGCAGGCGCTCGGTGCTCTTGCCGAGCGAGGCGCGCAGCACCGCGCCGGCCGGATCGCCCGCGGACTGCAGGCGCGCGCTCGGCATCACCGCCACGTAGACCGACGAGGTCGACGGCTCGGCGCGGATCGAGGTGCCCGGCGGGATCGGCTCGCCGCGCGCGAGCGCGAGCGCGAGGGGGGCCTCCTTGTCGCCGAGCTCCCAGGTGCGGTGCACCGCGACCTCGCGGCCGCGAGGCTGCAGCAACGTCACGCGCAGCGGCTGCAGGCCGGCCGCGATGGAGCGCGGCGTGTCCCCGGAGACCACCCAGAGCGAGCCCTCGTCCGTCGAGAAGCGCACGCCGTGCGCGACCTGCAGCGGCACCTCGGGGAGCACGTCGCCGATCTCGGGCGCCGCCGGGCGCCCCGGGTCCGCGAGGCCGAAGGTCGCCACCTGGTTGAGGTCGGCGAGGAGCAACGCGAGTGAGCGCCCCTGCCCTCCCAGCGCGGCGGCGAGGATGTTCTTGCGCGCCAGGCTCGGCGGGATGGCGACCGGCGCGTAGAGCGCCGGCGAGAGCGGGTCGCTGGTCTCGAAGGTGACCACGTGCGTGTCGGTGACCACGGCGCCGAGCGAGGCCTGGTCGGCGGTGGCCAGGTCGAGGACCTTGGTGCCAGGCAGCTCGTGCTCGTGGACCACGGTGGGCGCCGGTCCGGCGAGGTCGACGACCCAGAGCCGCGGCCGCGGTGACTCACCGGCCACGTAGGCGGCGGCGCCCTCGGGGCTGATGGCGAGGAGGCGCGCGCCGGCGAGCGGCGTGGCGCTGCCGAGGCTGACCGAGCCATCCGGCTTGACCTCCAGGCCCTGCAGCGAGCGCCCGTCGACGATCAGCCCGACGCGGCGGACCGGGAAGGCGAGCGAGTGGCGGCCGGCGGCGTTCGCCACCTCGACCTCCACCGAGCCCGCGTCGATGCCCCACGGCACGCGGACGACGACGCCGCCGCCGGCGACGTGCGCCAGCACCGCCGCGGGGCGGCCACCGATGGTGACGGTGGGCTGCTTGCCGAAGCGGCTCCCCTCGACGAGGAGGAGCTCGCCGATGACCGCGCTGCCGTCGCGGTGCTCGGCGGTGAGCCGGCCCTGCCGCGGCAGGCGCACGGCGCCGAGGTCGGTGATCCGCTCGACCGTCGGCGCGCCGTGGGCGGCGCTGACGTCCCGGACGTCCCGCACCTCCGGGAGCTGGCCGCCGGCGCAAACGACGAGGGAGAGCGAGAGCGGGAGCAGGAGCGTGAGGCGCAGCGCGTGGCGTCGTCGCATGATCGAGGTCCTCCGTGCCGGAGCGTGGGACAAGCTGGCGCGCGGATCAGGGCGCGCGGGCAACAATGGCGCGAGCGGCTCCGAGGTGTCAATCGGAGCGGCGCCGCCCAGGTCGGGCGGTCGGGCGCAGCTGCCGCGACGAAATTACGGCGGTCTCATCCCGGAGCGGCCGGAGGCCGCGAGGACCCGCAATTCGGAGCGGCGCCGCCCAGGTCGGGCGGTCGGGCGCAGCTGCCGCGACCAAAACAGAAGCCCGCCGCTGCAGCCTGCCGCCTGCAGGATCACAGCCGCGATCTCGGTCGGTTCGCGTGGGCGACCCCAGCTCGCTCGCGGCCTTGCGCGCGAAGGCGCGACGGCACGCGGCCTGCATCCTTCGCTGGCGATGATGCACGCCAGTCGCACCCTGCTCCCTCTCGCGCTCGTCCTGCTCCTCGACGCCGCCCCCGCGCGCGCGGCGGGGTCCACTGACTCGAGCGAGCCCGCGGCCCCCCACGGCGCGCGCCAGACCAAGCACGCGCGCGAGCCGAAGCGCACCCTGGACCGCGGCTTCGTCCAGCTCGAGGACGGCGAGGGCTACCGGCTGCTCAACCCCGAGCGTGGCTGGTGCATCCCGCGCGCCCGCGAGCAGCTCCAAGTCGCGCTCGCCGCGCACCACACCCGCTATCCGGAGACCGAGGTGGTGATCGGCGACCTCAGCAAGAAGAACGGCGGCCGCCTGCTGCCGCACCTCTCGCACCGCAGCGGGCGCGACGTCGACCTCCGCGTGCCGCTCAAGGTGAGGACGAAGTACCTCGTCGAGGCGAGCGCGCGCACCATCGACCTCGAGCGCACCTGGCACCTGATCACGACGCTGATCGCCGGCGGCGAGGTGCAGTACGTGTTCCTGAACTGGCGGCTGCAGCGGCCGCTCTACAAGTACGCCCGCGAGCAGGGCGTCTCCGAGGAGGAGCTGACGCGCCTCTTCCAGTTCCCGCACCGCCGCGCGCTGACCGGGATCATCCGGCACGAGCCGGGTCACCTCGGTCACTTCCACGTGCGCTTCCGCAGGCTGCCGCCGACGCCGGCGCCGGCGTCGCTGGTGGCCTCGAGCTCCTGAGCGGTCGACGCGTCCCGGGGCAACGGAGCTTCGCCCGGGCGGGCGTGCCTGGTGTACCATCCCCGGGATGCGCAAGGAGTACCGCAAGGCCGCCACCCGCCTGTTCGCCGAGGGGCTGGCGCGTCGACTGCCGGCCTACCAGCCGTGGAAGCCAGCGCTCCCGCTGATCGCCAGGGGCGGTGGCAAGGCGTTCTTCCGGAGACCCGCTGGCCCGGCGGGCTGCGTCTTCATCGTGCTCGCGCCCAACACCAAGCAGGACGACGCCTTCTTCGTGGAGCTGGGATGGTCCGCGTACGACCGCGTCCCCGAGGTCACTGTCTGGCCGACGGACTTCGCCACCCCCGAGCGCACCGAGCTGCTGGTCGCGGCAGCTGCCCACCACCGCCCGACGTGTGGGGCGCCGCTTGAATTGTTGGTCGCGGCCGCTTCGCACGACCGCCCGACCTGTGCGGCGCCGCTTGAATTGTTGGTCGCGGCCGCTTCGCACGACCGCCCGACCTGTGCGGCGCCGCTCCAGTTGAGCCAGCCCGAGGGCGTCGCCCGGCTGGGTGACCTCAGCGGCAAGGAGATGTGGAGCACGGGGGCCCTCGAGCAGGCCATGGCCGCTGCGGACGAAGGGGCCATGCTGGCCTACCTTCAGGAGCAGCTACGACCGCTCTCCGCGAGCGAGGCGGAGGCGGCGATGCGCCCGCTGGTGGAGGACGCCCTTTACGCGCTCGAGCGCTGGGGGTGCCGCTACCTCGACGCGGCGGCGGAGCGCCTCGCGGGGAGCGCGAGATGACCGCGGAGCTCCAGCTTCGGTGTCGGCCGTCGTGCGCAGGGTGCGCGGCGACGGTGGCCTCTATCTCATCATCAAGTCGGCGAGCCCGGCTGGCGCGCCGGGGCTCGCCGGACGGCTCGGGCTCCGAGCGGAGGTGACTGCATGCGATGGCTGGTCTGGCGGGTCCTGGTCTGGCTGGTGCTGATCTCGGCGGGTTGCGCCTCGACCGCGGGCCCGCGGACCGAGGAGCTGCTCCGGCGGGTGGAGCAGGAGCTCGCCAGCCTGCGCGCCGAGCGAGCGAGCTGCGCGAAGGAGCTGCAGGCGATGCGGCGTGAGCAGCACGAGCTCGTGGCGTCGCTGGACCGGCGCTACCAGGACGTGGTGCGCAAGGTGGTGAACGAGCTCGTCCGCTCGGCGCAGCAGGCCCTCGGGCTCTTCGCCGAGGGCGCCCGTCGCGGGGCGACCAAGCCCGAGACCAAGCCCGAGATGGCAGCCGAGCCCGACAGGTCGAGCGAGAGCCCCACAGACGCGAAGAGCGGTCCGTCGAGCTGGATCAAGAAGGTCAGGACGAACACCTACCGGGTCACGCGGGCCGGGCTCGACGCGCTGCTCGCGAGCTCGGCCCAGCTCAGGCGGGGCGCGCGGATCGTGCCCGCGGTCCGCGACGGCGCGCCCTCCGGCTTCAAGATCTACGCGATCCGGCCGGGCAGCTTCTACCACGCGATCGGCCTGAGGAACGGCGACGAGCTCGCGACGGTCAATGGCATGGCGTTCACCACCCCGGACCGCGCGCTCGAGGTCTACACGAAGGTGAGGACGGCGAAGCGCATCACGCTCTCCCTGCGGCGCCAGGGCAAGCTCCTCGAGCTCGTCTACACGATCGAGAACTGACCAGCTCCTCGCCCCGAGGGAGCCCCAGGCTTCGCCCGCTACTCGAGCCGCTTGAGCTGCTTGCGCAGCCCCGGCGCGCGCGCCTCGAGCTTGCGCAGCGCCGTGCGGTCGGCGGTGGTGCCGAGGCGGGTCAGGCAGCGCGCCAGATCGAGGAGCTCGTCGGGCCGAGCGTCGGTCTCCGCGGCCAGCTCGCGCAGACGCGCCTGCGCTCCGGCCGCGACCAGCGCCTCGACGGTGGGGGCCGGCTTGCGCTTCGCGAGCGGGACCTCGGCGCAGAGCGCGACCGCCGCCGCCCGCGCCACCGCCGGCACGCTGTCGGAGGTGACCAGCTTCGCCAGCCGCGCGCGCGCCTTCTCGCTGCGGGTGTGGACGAAGAGCTCCACCGCCGCCTGCCGCAGCGCGGCCTCCGGGTCGCCGAGCAGGCCGAGCAGCGAGTCCGCCGGCAGCGGCACCAGCTCGAGGAGCTGCGCCAGCGCGCCGATCGCCTTCGCCCGCACGTCGAGCGAGAGCCCGCGGTCGGCCGCGAGCCGGGCCAGCCTCGCCGCCTGCGGCGTCAGCGTCTCGGGCAGCTCCTCGTTGAGCTGGAGCGCCGGCTGGCGGAGGTCCTCGGCGATGCGGAGCGCGGCGCTCGCCGCGGCCAGGCCGAGCGCGCGATCGCGGTCGGAGATCTGATCGATCAGCGCGGCCAGGAGCTGCCAGGCGGTGGGCGCGAGGGGGGCCGCCGCCAGCGCCGCCGTGCGGAGCGCGCGGCGGTCCGAGCGCAGCGCCGCCCGCATCCCCGCCACCCGCAGCCGGCGGGCAGCGCGCTCCAGCTCGACCAGGTCGCGCTTCTGGAAGGCCTCGACCAGCCGCGCCTCGGGCGAGACGTCACGCGGCGCCCGGGCCGGAGCGCGGGCCGGAGCCCGGGCCGGGGCCGCGGTGGCGACACCGGCCGCGAGCAGCCCGCCTCCCGCGAGGATCCCGCCGGCAAGAAGGGCCAAAAACTTGACCCTGAAACATCCGTTCAGTATACTGACCACCTGTGCAGTAGCTCCCAGGGAGGCAGCGATCACTCGGCTTTCATTGGATGCTCTGTCGCAGCAACCGCAATTCAGCACTCTGACGACGCGGTCGTCAATGGCTACTTGGGCTACTTGGACGCGGCGCCGGCCGCCCACACCGTCCTTCACGGAGCGAAGATGAGCAGCGAGCTCACCCCACGGCAGGAAGCGGTCCTCGGCTTCATCAACGAGTGCATCGAGGCCCGCGGCTACCCACCGACCCTGCGCGAGATCGGCGAGCACATGGGGATCAGCAGCACCAACGGGGTCAACGACCACCTGAAGGCGCTCGAGCGCAAGGGCTTCCTCACCCGCGACGACATGAAGTCGCGCGCGCTGCGGCCGGTCGGGGGGTCCGGGCAGATGATCGAGGTGCCGCTGCTCGGGCGCGTCGCCGCCGGACAGCCGGCGCTCGCCACCGAGTACGTCGAGGACACCGTCAAGGTCGATCGCTTCTTCATCGGGCCCAGCCGCGAGGTCTTCGCGCTGCGCGTGAAGGGCGACTCGATGATCGAGGACGGCATCTACGACGGCGACTTCATCTTCGTGCGCAAGCAGATCAACGCCGACCCCGGGCAGGTGGTGGTGGCGATGATCGGCGAGGAGGCCACGGTGAAGCGCTACTACCCGGAGGGCGATCGCATCCGCCTGCAGCCGGCGAACGCGGCGATGGCGCCGATCTACGTGCATCGGTCGCAGTTCCGCAGCGTGGACATCATCGGTGTGGTGGTGGGCGTCTACCGCAAGCTGAACTGAGCAGGTCGCGCCCTCCTCGACGTGCGGGCGATCACGAAGCTGTTGGTCGCGGCAGCTACGCACGACCGCCCCACCTGTGCGGCGCCGCGACAATTGCCCTTCATCGCGGAGCGTCCGAAGGACGCGAGCAAGACAGATTGCGCGCGCTCGTCCCCTGCGCGGCGGGGAGACTTCCCCTTCTCCGGCGTCACGGGGACAAGTCCCCGGGCGCAGCCGGGAGAACTCCCCAAGGACCGCCCCTCCACCGTCTGATACAATACGCGCATGTCTCGGCGCGGCGGCTGGCAGGTCCTCCTCGTCGCCTTCATCATCTCGCTGGTGGTGAACCACGGGACGCTGCTGCCCACCGCCTACTTCCTCTTCTCGCACCTGCACGGGAGCGACAAGGCGCCGCCGAAGGAAGAGCCCGCGATCGACATCGAGATCGGTCCGCCCCCCGCCGAGGACGCCCCGCTCGCCGCGCCCGAGGACAAGGATCGCGTGGAGCTGCCGCGCCCGAAGCCCACGCCCCCCGAGAAGAAGAAGGAGCTGGCGGAGCAGAAGCAGCCGCAGAAGAAGCCCGAGCCGCCCGCGCCGAAGAAGCCCGAGGAGAAGAAGGCCGAGGCGAAGCCGGAGCCGCAGCTGCCGCAGCCGGTGAAGCCGCTCGAGGTGCAGCGGCAGCGCCTGAAGATGGTCGAGGCGCACAACGCGGAGAGCGACAAGCCGCCCGACGACGCGCTCTTCCTCTCCGACAAGAACCGCCGGGTGAAGGAGAACACCCGCGCCCGCGAGACGAACCTCCTCGAGGACCACCCGAAGCCGAGGCCGAGCGCGCTGCCGGGGCAGAAGCCCGACAAGACCCCGGGCGCCGAGAAGCCGCGCATCGCGGAGACGCGAGAGCAGCAGGCGCGCCCGGGCAGCCGGGGCCGCGAGGGGCGCGAGGGCCGCGAGGGCAAGGGGCGCGAGAAGGTCTCGCCGCTGATGTCGATGCGGAGCCCGATCGCGCCTCGCGAGGCGCGGCAGCAGCGGCCGGAGCTGGCCGAGCGCGGCGCCGGCGGCGACCTCTTGCCGGGCCAGCGCGGGCAGGCCGGCGTCGCCGGGCGCAAGGGCCGCGGGCTGCGGCTCGACCTCGACTACAAGAGCCAGGACCGCATCGACGGACAGGCCGGCGTCAAGCAGCGCGAGCTCGCGCGGCTGCAGCCGTCGGCGACCAAGGGCGGCGGCGTGGCGAAGAAGTGGGAGCGCATCCGCTCGGCGCTGGAGAACTTCGTCCCCGAGGTCAAGCCGGGCAACCAGACCGCGCTCGGCACGCGCGCCGACCCCTTCGCGCTCTACATCGCGCGCATGCACCGCAAGATCCACAAGCTCTGGGGCTTCGGGTTCCTGGTCGACCTCGACGGCAAGCCCGACTCGAACCCGATGAACAACATGAGCCTGTGGACGATGATCGAGATCGTCGTGGCCCCCTCGGGGGTGATCGAGAAGGCGACCATCGCGCGGCCGAGCGGGCTGCTCACCTTCGACGTCGCCGCGCTCGACACCGTCTTCAGCTCGGGGCCCTACGAGGCGACGCCGCGGGCGATCCGCTCCGCCGACGGCAAGGTCTACGTCCACTGGCGGTTCCACCGCGACCAGCGGCAGTGCGGCACCTTCGGGGTCGACCCCTTCATCCTGACGACGCCGCCGAAGGGCCCGATCGACAACCCGGCGACCGAGGTGGCGGACGCGCGCGGCCGCACGCTGCGGCGGCTCCACGCGCCGGGTGGGCACGCGCACGGCGACGACGGCCACGGCCATGGCCACAGCCACGGGAGCCAGGGGCAGGGCGGTGGTCCGGCGGGCCCCACCCTGGGCGACGACGAGACGGCCGCGCAGCCTGCCGCGCGCGCGCCCTCGGGCAAGGTCAAGGGCCCCGCGCAGCCCGCGCCGAAGCCTCTCGACGCGCGCGATCCGGCGGCGCTCGCCGCGGCGCGCCGCTTCGTGCAGGCCTTCTCGGCGGGGAGCGCCCAGGCGATGGTCGCGGCCTGCGACGTGCCGTTCTCGTCGGGCGGGCGCAAGGTCGCCTCGAGCCACTCCGACCTGCAGCGGATGCTCGGCGATCTGCTGGCCGAGGCCGGCGGCCGCGGGGCCTCGCCGCTGCAGGTGCTGACGCCGATGCAGGCCCGCGCCGCGAGCGGCCAGCTGCCTGAGGGGGTGAGCTACGAGGACCGCTGCCTCCTCGCGCAGGTCAAGCTCGGCCGCACCCCGGTCACCCTGATCCTCGGAGAGCGCGGCGGACGCTGGCGGGTGACGGGGCTCAACCGCTGAGGCGCAGGCTCGGCTTTGACGGTGCTCTGCAGGCCTCCGCGTGGCAGAATCGGCCCATGCTCCCAGGCCCGCTGGCACCGAGCCCTGACCTCCGAACCATCCTCGCCACCCTCGGCGCGCTGCGAACCCTCGACCCGGAGCGGGGGTTCTGCTACGGGCCGACCCGGCGGGTGCTGCCCCTCGCTGAGGTGACCGCCCTCGAGCACCTGTTCGACCTCCAGCCCCCGGTCGATCTGCTGGTGCTCGCCGCGCTGCGCGTCCCCATCCTCGAGCGTGCGCTCGGCGTGCTGGGCGAGGAGACGGCAGCGCTGCCCGTCGACGACGACGCCTGGGTGACGGCGTGGGCCGCCGATCCCTTCGCGATGCGCCCGGCGAGCGAGGACAAGAGCTATCAGCAGGTGGCGACCTTCCACGTCTGCCTGCCAAGGCGGGCACCCTCCGCGCTCGATCCGCGGGTGCTGGTGGTCTCCGCGGACGACGAGACGCCGCCGAGGGAGATGCTCCTCTCGCAGCTCCTCTGGCAACGCCTCGAGGAGCGCTTCGCCACCCTCGACGAGGACGACCAGCTCTCCACCGCTGACCTCGAGCTCCAGTGCCAGGCCTGGCGTGAGGCGAAGGCGCACCCCCTGCCGCCCG
>JAKLHH010001419.1 GCA_022710245.1 Myxococcota bacterium | reverse complement strand
CCTTCGAAACCGATCCCCGCTCGCAGTTCGCCATCTACTCGGCGCGCGAGCTGCTCAAGGCAGCGCAGCAGTACGACGAGGCGCTCCCCCTGTTCGAGATGGAACACGCGCTGGTCGCGGAGCCCGGGCGCAAGGTCGCGCTCTATCGCGACGAAGCCGGTGTGCGTCGAGCCACCGGAGACCTCGCGGGAGCCACGGAAGTCCTGCGCGCCGCGCGCTCCTACGCCCCGGAGGACTACCAGCTCATCCAGGAAGAAGCCGCCGTCATCCTCGAGCGCGCCCAGGGCGGTCAGTCCGTCGGCCCCGAGGAACGCGATGAAGGTGCAGAGCTGTTCGTCGCGCTCGCAGAGGTCTACGACGGCGAGCACGGGTTCATGTACTCGACTGCCGCGCTCGACCTGGTGCCGGGCCACGATCGCGCGGTCCAGCTCGCAACGCACTACGGCAGCCGCATCGGACGTCAGGGCGAGCTTCCTCCTCGATGGCAGCGCTATCTCGAAGCGAACCCCGGGGGCGCGATGGCTCCCCAGATCCGCGATGACCTGGCGTCGGCGGGCGAGCAGCCCCCTGCCGCTGCGGGGCAACCCGCGGCTCCGGAAGCCGCTGCTCCCGCGCCTGCACCCGCTCCGGCTCCGGAGGTCCCCGATCTGGCGGTCCCCGCCGAGCAGCCTCCGACCACCGCGGACGCCGAGCCGCTCGCTCCCGCGCCCGAGCCGATGCACGCGGAGCCGCCAAGCCCCGAGCGTGTCGCACGTCTCCTCGAGGCGGCCTCCCTTCACGCCAGCAAGCGCCAGAACAAGGAAGCCCTCGAGAAGTACATGGAGGTGCTCTCGCTCGATCCGGTGTCTCCCGAAGCCCTCGCGTGGGTCGACGAGCACCTCCGATCGAAGCGCCAGTTCGGCGACCTGCGCGACGTCTACCAGTCGGCCGCGCGTTCCCCGAGCATCGGCCAGGACCAGCGCAAGAAGTACCTCTCCACGGTCGCGAGCATCTGCGAGCAGCAGCTGCGGGATCTCGAGGGTGCCATCAACGCGCTCAAGCAGCTCTCGCAGATCGAGTCCGGCGCGCGCGACAACTTGCGTCGCCTGCTCGAGAAGGGCCAGCGTTGGGACGATCTGGCGAACCTGCTCGATCAGGAGGTCGACGAGGCACCCGATCCGGAGGCGCAGATCGCGTTGCTCAAGAAGCTCGCCTCCATGCAGGAGCAGAAGCGCAAGGACCCCGTGGCAGCGGGCGAAGCGTGGAACCGCATGGCGGGTCTCATGCAAGGCGACGAGAGCCCGGTCTTGACGGCGATCAAGCTCTTCGAGAAGGGCAACCGGCTGGACCTGGCTGCGCTCGCCATCGCGGACAACCTGCCTGGGATCGAGGCGCCCGAAACACGCCAGTCGCTTCTGCTCAAGCTGGGTGATCTGCGCGAGAAGACGAACGACCCGGCGGGCGCCGGAGAGGCGTTCGCGGAGGCCGCGGACCAGGGAGCCGGACACAAGGCCTGGGAAGCCGCCGAACGCTGCTTCGCACAGGCGGAGCGCTGGGAGGACACCGCGCGCGCCATCGGCGAGCTCGCCAACCTCGCCGCCGACCCCAAGGACCAGGCCGTCCTGCGCAACCGCGAGGCCGAGTACCTGTTCCGCGCCGGCGATCCCAACTCCGGCATCATGCGCCTCGAGCAGGCCACCGATCTCGACCCCGTCAACGACGCCTTCGCCGCTGCGCTCGAGCAGCAGTACACCGACAACGAGCGCCCCGACGACCTCGTGCAGTTCCTGCAACGCCGCGCCGACAAGCTCCCCGATCGCGCCAAGCGCGTCGCCCTGCGCAAGCGCGCCGCCGAAACCCTCAAGAACGTCGACCCCGATCAGACCCGCGAGATCCTCCTCAAGATCCTCGAGGACGGCGACGATTCCGAGGCGCTGATCATGCTCGCCGACGACGCGCGCGAGCGAGCCGAGTATCAGGAAGAGGTCGAGCACCTGCATCGCCTCGCCAACGCCACCAAGGACCTCGAG
>JAKLHH010001418.1 GCA_022710245.1 Myxococcota bacterium | reverse complement strand
GGGGGCGGCGGGGGCGCGGAGCCCGGGCGAGAGGCGGGCTGCTTCTCCGCCGGGGTCGGGCGAGCCGGCTTCCCCGCGGCCGCGCTGCCCGCGGAGGTCGTGGGGGGCGTGGAGGTCGTGGGTGCGGCAGGGCCCTTGGGCCGCATCTTGGCAGGGTCGACCGTGACAGGCTTCAGCACCTCCCGCAGGGCCTTCTCGGCCGCCACGCGGTGCCGGCGCGCGTCGATGCCGCGGTCCACGTAGAGCTGCGCGACGCGGGTGAAGAGGTCGAGCTTGACCCGCACTGGCGCCGGGCAGGCCGGGTCGGCCGCGCAGCGCGCCTTGGCCTCCTTGAGCAGGCGCAGCCCGTCGGCGCTCTTGCCGATCTCGAGGTACGCGAGCCCGAGCCGCAGGCGCCACGAGGGCTCCAGGGTGCCTGTCTGCTCCGCGGTGCGGAGCGCGTCGTAGGACCAGGGGAACTCACCGGCCTCCCCGTAGAGCCGCGCCAGCTCCACCGCGCCAGCCACGTTGCCCGGGTCGCGCTGCAGCGCGCGCTCGAGCTGCTCCATCCGGCTCGAGGTCCTGGTGTCGGTCCCGACCAGCGGCTCCACCCGCGTGCCGCTCCCCAGGCCGGTGAGCACCAGCAGCACCGCGGCGATGCCGAGGAAGATCAGGTTGGAGACGAGGACGGCGCGCTCCAGCCGGCGCCCGGTCGCGTCCGGGGGGGACGCCCCGGGCAGCGGGCGCCCGGTCCTCGCGTCCCCGGGGGCAGCTCCGGGATCGGGCAGCGGTCGCTCTCTCGGTTCGGTCGTGTGTGTCGTGGGTTCCAAGCGGTGGCTCCTGCAGGGCTACGACACCCCGATCAGAAGAGAGTTCGCTGCCCACCCTTCGGCGCCTCGAGGCCGAGGTGCTGGTAGGCCCTGGGCAGCGCCACGCGGCCGCGCGGGGTGCGCTGGAGGAGCCCGAGCTGGATCAGGAACGGCTCCACCTCGTTCTCCAGCGTGTCGCGCTCCTCGTGCAGCGCCGCACCCAGCGCGTCAACCCCCACCGGCCCGCCGCCATAGGTGACGACGATGCTGCGCAGGAGCTGGCGGTCCAGGTTGTCGAGGCCGAGGTCGTCCACGTCGAGCGCGCCGAGCGCCCCGCGCGCCACCTCCAGGGTCACGCGCCCGTCGCCTTGCACCTCGGCGAAGTCACGCACGCGGCGGAGCAGCCGGTTGGCGATGCGCGGGGTGCCGCGGCTGCGGCGGCCGATCTCCTGCGCCGCGTTCGGCTCCACGCGGACGTCCATGATCCGCGCCGAGCGCTCCACGATCTGGGTGATCTCGGCCGAGGAGTAGTGCTCGAGCCGCTCGACGATGCCGAAGCGCTCGCGCAGCGGCGAGGTGAGCAGACCGCTGCGGGTGGTGGCGCCGATCAGCGTGAAGGGGCGCAGGTTGAGGCGCAGCGTCTGGGAGAAGGCGCCGGCGCCGCTCGGCACGTCGATGACCAGATCCTCCATCGCGGGGTAGAGGTACTCCTCGACGGCCGGGTTCAGGCGGTGGATCTCGTCGATGAAGAGGACCTCGCGCTCCTCGAGGCTGGTCAGCAGCCCGGCGAGGACGCCGCGATGCTCGACGGCCGGGCCCGAGGTGATCTGGACGTTCACCCCGAGCTCGTGGCCGATGATGTACGCGAGCGTCGTCTTGCCGAGCCCCGGCGGACCGCAGAAGAGCGCGTGGTCGAGCGCCTCGCCGCGCCGGCGCGCCGCCGTGATGTAGACCCGCAGGTTCTCCTTCAGCCGCGCCTGGCCGACGAACTCCTCCAGGCGGCGTGGCCGCAGCGTGGCGTCCACGGGCCCGTCGGCGCTCTGCGAGCTGGCGGAGAGGACCCGGTTCTCGTCGGAGCTCGCCATGGTCACCTCAGCTCATGGTCCGACACGGAGTACCCGCCGAGGGCGCGCGCGCTGTGCGGTGGCGCTGCTCATGCTAGCTCTCGCGCGTCTTCGCCAGCGCCTGCCGCAGCAGCCACTCGGCGCCGGCGGGCGACGG
>JAKLHH010001417.1 GCA_022710245.1 Myxococcota bacterium | reverse complement strand
GCTGCGCGCGACTGATGCATCCTGGGCTGGCGCTCGTGAGGCACCGAGGGAGGGCCTCGTGGTCGATCACAGCGTCGCCGATGAGCTCGCGGCGAGCGAGCGGCAGACCCCGTCGGCGACTCCGCTCCGGCTGGTCTTCTGCCTGGCGCTGGCGATGATGGGGGGCGTTCGGCGGGGCGAAGCTCTGTGACTGGCGCTGTCCGGACGCGGGCATCACTGCCCGCAGCCCTGAGTCCTTGGCTAATTCGGAGATCGCTGCCGGGCTCGTCCGCCTCTGCGCGCTCGAGGTGGCGCGTACGCGGCGCGCCCCGGTCGAGGAGGCCGCGCTCTGTCGAGCAGCGAGGGCGTTCGCGAACGATCCGTGCACGGCCGCCGCGAACCTGCGCGAGGCCTCTGCGGAGGGCGCGGACGGGGAGCTGCCCCGGCTCGCGGTCCGCCTGGAGCAAGAGCTTCGCTGGCGCTGCCGCGCCGCAAGCGCGCCCTCCGGCGGCGCCGAGCCGCCTCCGTGACTGTCGCGCAGTGACGGACCGGGATTGGCAGCCGCGCGCGACTGATGCATCCTGGGCTGGCTCGTGGCACCGAGGGAGGGCCTCGTGGTCGATCTCACGCTGGATCAGGCGCTGTCCGAGCTCGGCGTCACGCTGGACGCCAGCGCCGGGGAGGCGCGGCGCGCGTACCTGCGAGAGCTCCGCGACCACCGCCCCGAGCGCGATCCCCAGGGCTTCATGCGGCTGCGCCAGGCCTACGAGCTCGTCCGCGAGCACCTGGCGTGGCGCGAGCGCTGGGTCGCTGACGTGGCCGCAGCGGAGCCCGAGCAGTCCACGCCGTCGCACCCGGTCGCTCTCGCCGAGCCCGTTGAACCGACCGAGGAGTCCACGCCGTCGACCCCCTTCGAGACCATCGCGCCCGTCGAAGCGGCCGGGCAGGCCGAACCGGGCGCGCAGGCCCCGCTGCCGGTGGCCGATCCGCAGCCACCCCCGCCGCCTGGCGAGGCCGTCGTGCTCGCGCCGCCTGGCGAGGCCGTCGTGCTCGCGCGGGAGCCCGACCTCGACGAGATCTTCGCGCGCCTCGAGGCGATCCCCGAGGACTGGCACACCGAGCGGATCCGCGTGGCGCGTGACGCCGTGGAGCGCTGGCCTGACACGGTGACGGCGCGCTACCTGCTGATCAACGAGCTGGAGAGCGCGGGCGAGGAGCGCCGACCGGAGCTGATCGAGGCGCTGCGGGGAGCCGTCGGGCTGGGGGAGCGTGGGCTCCTCCGCCGCGTCCTGGCCCTCGACGCGAGGGCGCTCGGCGAGGACGAGGTGGCGGAGCTGGAGCGCGACGCGGGCGAGGACCAGGCTGCCCGGCTGCTCCTCTCGGCGGGTCTGGTGGACCGCGGAGAGGTCGCGCGCGGGACCGCCCTCGCCGCGCGCGCGATCGCGCGACACCTCGAGGCCGGTGTGGACGCGGGCGACGACGGCGCGCTCTGCCAGGCAGCCACCGAGGTGCTGCTGGCCCTCCTCGCGCGCGTCGAGCCGGTGGGGGTCGCCGCGCTGATCCAGCAGCTCGACGCCACGCTCGAGCAGACCGGGGGCGAGCTGCGGGTGCCGCGCGGGGACGGCGCCATGCGCTGGCTGCTCACGCGTGAGCTCTGCGCGGCAGCGCCGGTGCTGCGGACCGAGGTGCGTTGCCCTCTGGCCCGGGCGATCCGCGCGGGGGCTCTCGACGGGGCCAACCTCACTGAGCTGGATCGCCAGGCCCGGGCCTCGCCCAGAAAGGTGCGGCGCGCTGCCGAGGCGATCAGCGATCGGGCCCCGAACCTGGCCGCGACGTTGAAGAGCCTCGCCGAGCAGTACGCGCTGCGAGGGAGCTGGTGGCCGGAGTCGTGGCGGTCGGGCGGGCTGGGTCTGCTGATCCTGGCGAGCGCGCTGACCGGCGCGACGCGCCTCTGCGGGCAGAGCCTGACCCAGCGGATCGATCCCCCGCAGAGCATCAGCGCCACGGTCTCCGGGATGTCCGACCAGGACGTCCGC
>JAKLHH010001416.1 GCA_022710245.1 Myxococcota bacterium | reverse complement strand
CAGGCCGAGCAGGTTCTTCAGGTACAGGTTGGGCAGCGGCGCCGGGAGGTCCTGTCCGTTGTAGCGCGAGATGGCCACGTCGGTGACACGGATCGAGCTGAACCGCTGCAGCGAGACAGCGACCCTCAGGGTGAAGTTGTTCAGCAGCAGCGAGGCGGCGAAGTTGAAGACCGCGGTGGACTTCAGATCGAGGAGGAGGTTCACCGCGGAGTCGGGCTGGCCGACGATCTCGCCCTGCGGGTCCTCGACCGAGAGCGGCACCGAGCTGAGCAGCGGCGAGAGCGGGATGCCGACGCCCGGCTCGAGCACCAGCCCGACCTCGAGCGCCGCGGCGGGGCGGGCGAGCAGGCAGAGGAGCGCCGCGCTGACGATGGCGATGGCCACGGGTCGCATCGGCGCCTCCTAGTAGTGGACCCGGACGTGGACGCCCACCGAGAGGAGCGGCACCCAGGCGACGGAGTTCTCGAAGACCTTCTTGGTGGCGGCGATGCCGGCCGCGCCGAGGTTCGGGTCAGCCTCGGTGACGTTGAAGGCGCAGCGGAGGTCGCCCCCGAAGCTGAAGAAGCGCCCCACCGTGTACTCGGCCAGCAGGCCCACGTGCGCGGCCAGACCGAAGAGGTCGTAGCTGAAGAGCCCGAAGCTCGGCGGCGAGGAGATCACCAGCCCGAGCCCGATGGGGAGGGCCAGGTGGAACCGCGGCGTCGGCGCGAAGGTGACGCGGTAGCCCGCCGAGATGTTGTGGATGATCAGCGGGCCAGGCGCCGCGACGTCGAGGTCAGGGTTGATGGTCTTCCCGAGGTACTGCTGGATCGGCTGCACCAGGGTCTCGGGGAGGTGGCCCTGCACCTGGCCGGCGGAGAGCCGCGCGTAGGTCCAGCGGAGCTCGAAGTGGTTCAGGGTCAGCGCCAGCCCGAAGCCGAAGCCGGCGCCGTTCTCCATCGTGTAGCGGTCCTGGCCGCTGCCGAAGTCGAGGTAGCGCTTGAGCGGGATGGCGACGCCCGGCGCGAACTCGACGCCGATCTCCGCGCGCCTGGCGTAGCGGCGCTGCTGCACCACCGGGGCGGGCGAGGGCAGCGCGGCTCCGGGCGTCACCTCTGGCGCGGCGAGGGCAGCGGTGGGTGCGAACACGGTCTGCAGCAGGCCCAGCAGCAGAGCGAGCACGGAGCGCACGAGTCACCTCGGCCGGTCGGGGAACGTACTAGACTGGCCGATCACGACGATGGGTCAAGCGCGGAGTGCACCAGTGCGTCCTTGACAACGCATCCGGTCGAGGTCCAAGAATGAAGCGGCGCCGTCGCCCGGGTGCGATGGGGCGGAGCAGACGCGACCAACAGCCTGTCGGCTCGCGGCGCCGGCGGCTCCCACCAGCGTGTCCCCACGAGGAGAACAGGGATGGCAGAGCTCGAGCTCAGGCAGGCGATCCGGAACGCCATCGAGGTGGAGCAGGCCGCCGCGCGCTTCTACGCGGGGCTGCGCGCGAAGGCGGTCGACGCGCCAACCGAAGAGGTCGTCGCGCAGATGGAGGCCGAGGAGAGGGAGCACGCGGCCGCGCTGCAGCAGCTCGCTGTCCGCGTCGAGGCGGGGCAGCTCCCGGAGCACGCGGATCACCACTGCCGGACCGTCGAGACGATCCCCGCCTGGAACGAGGCCGACGAGATCACGCTCCGCGAGGCCCTCGACATCGCGCTCGAGGCAGAGATGTACGCGGCGCTCTACTACGGCGCGCTGGCAGACAGCGTCGGGCCGGGAGGGCTCCTCGAGTTCTTCACCTCGATGACGGCCATGGAGGAGAAGCACGTGCGCCGCATCGAGGAGCTCCTCAAGCGGCTCGCGGCGGGTTGACCGCGGGCGGGAGTCACATGATGTAGCCCTGCTCGCCGTGCTGCGTGACGTCGAGGCCCTGGAATTCCTCTTCCTCGGTGACGCGCAGGCCGACGATCGCGCGCACGATCAGCAGCAGGCCCCAGGTCACGGCGGCCGTGTAGGCGCCGACGACCGCCACGCCCAGCGCCTGCACGCCGAG
>JAKLHH010001415.1 GCA_022710245.1 Myxococcota bacterium | reverse complement strand
CCCGCCCGCCGCAGCAGCCGCAGCACGCCGCGCCGGAGCCGCGGCCCCGAGGGGTAGCGGAGTCGCACCAGCCAGGCTGGCAAGGACTCGGCGGGGAGCCCGAGCGCATCGCCGAGGGCCCCGCCGACCAGCGCGCCGCGGCAGCGATCGCGGTCAACGCCGTGATCTTCGCCACGGGTGACGGGCGGCGGCGCGGGGTAGGCCACGCGGGCCCGCCGCACGCGCAGGGCGAGAGCGAGCCCGCGCCAGAGGAGGTAGCCAGCGCAGAGCACGAGGAGCAGGACAGGGACTTCGCCGTTCATCGCGGAGCGTCCGCAGGAGGCGAGCCGGGCGAATCGGAGCGGCGCCGCACAGGTCGGGGATGCTCGAGGGTCATGACGAGCGTTCATGCAACGGCGATGCCGGGTCGGCGGCGCGCGAGATCAGCCGCGTCGGTCAGACGCCCTCGCTCGCGTGCGCGAGGAGCCGCAGCATCGCCTCGCGCTCGTCGGCGACCAGCGCGCGCGCCTCGACGCAGAGCTCACCCCAGCTCCTCGGCCAGCTTGACGCGGCGTCGGCAGCCTGGCGACAATCGAGCAACCCGAGAATCGAGCAACCAGGGTGGGGACCCAGGAGGGTGGGGACCGCAGCAAGCAGGGACGCGCCGAGCACGCGCGCGGAGGACACGTCATGGAGGCTCGGCAGCTCGAGCGCGGATGGCTGAGTCGCGCTCTCGAGGGGGCCGGCACCCTCGTCTTCCTCGGCAGCCTTCTCTGCGTCTTGGGGTTGGTGATCACGCGGCGCCATGAGCTCGCCCAGCGTGCGCAGCAGGGCCTGCTGCCGATCTGGCCCCTGGCTCCGCTCCTCCTCGGCTGCGCCTGCTTTCTCACGGCCAAGCTCTCGCGCTGGCGCAGGCGCAGGCTCATCGCGGTCGGCGCTGCGGGCCTGTCGCCAGGCTTCGCCGCGCTCTACCTGGTCGGCTATCTGCTCATGGGCCTCGGCACCTGGCTGATGCTCGGGTGGTGAACAGGGCCACCGTCGGCGCGACCAACGTGAGCGGCGCGGAGCAGGAGGCGTTCCTGGCCAAGGTCAGCCCGGACGGCCAAGACGCCCAAGCTGTGATCCGACGCTGACGCGCTCGGCTCGCGCCGCCCTCGGCTCGCGCCGCCCCTCGAGGAGCTCCCTCGGGCGCTCAGGGCGAGGCGAGGGTCAGCGGCCCGTTCACGCTCTGCGTCCGGTAGGTCCAGAGGGCGCTGCCGCCCTGCCCTCCGGTCATGCGCGTGGGGAAGACCTCGAGCCACTGCGGGTCGTAGAACGCGCCGTAGGTGTTGCGCTGGAGGCCGCCGTTGTTGACGAAGGTGAAGGCGGGGGCGTGCGGGGGCACGAACGAGCCGGCCGCGTCCCTCGTCGTCAGCACTGTCCAGGAGGCCGCGCCCCCGCTCCACAGGTACGACGCCGGGATCCAGGCGACCTGCCACTTCGGCGCGACGATGTAGGGCGCAGACCAGTCGCCGTCGCGCAGCATGAAGAAGACGTCCCACTTCTGGTTGTAGGCGATGGAGACGTTGGCGAACCAGCTCACCTCCCCGCCGGTCTCCGTGTGGATCAGCCCGCGCCCGGTCAGGTCCAGCGGCGGGATCGGCTGGCCGTTGAAGGAGTCGAGGACGGGGCCCTTGCCCGCGGCCGCGGGGCCCGCGGTGGTGGGTGCCTGGCCGCCGTCGAAGTCGGAGAGGTCCACCAGCCGGCGACGCAGGTTGGTCGGCGACTCGTTCGACGAGTAGACGAGCATCAGCGCGCCGTCCTTGACCAGCGTCGCCGTGGGCTGCCCGTTGCCCCAGCAGGTGCCGTTGCAGGTGCTCGGGTAGGCGATCAGCGGCTGCGGGTACTTGGTGAAGGGGCCAGTCAGGCTGTTGCTGAACGCCACGCCGACGCTGCAGTGCTCGGTGACGCAGCTCCCCCACTCGTTGCAGCGGTAGCCGCTCGCGCACTGGGAGCCGGAGGCGCAGGAGGCCTCGGGGCTCTGCTTGACCTCGACGGAGCCGAGGTAGAA
>JAKLHH010001414.1 GCA_022710245.1 Myxococcota bacterium | reverse complement strand
CGTGCGCTGGAAGCAGCGCACCAGGTGGTCGGCGCCGGCCTTGGTCGCCGCGTAGGGCGAGCTCGGGTCGTAGGGGGAGGCCTCGCTGAAGCGCCCGTCGGCGCCGAGCGAGCCGAAGACCTCGTCGGTGGAGACCGCGAGGAGCCGGAAGCCCTCGCGCTCCTCGCCGGCCAGCCCGCCCCAGTAGCGGAGCGCCTCCTCGAGGAGCGCGTGCGTGCCGAGGAGGTTCGTCTCCACGAAGGGCGTCGCGTCGCGGATCGAGCGGTCGACGTGCGTCTCGGCGGCGAGGTGGAGGATCGCGTCCGGCTGCGCCTCGTCGAGGAGGCGGCGGAGCAGCGCGCGATCCCGCACGTCGCCCTGCACCAGGCGGTGTCCTGCGCCCTCCAGGTCCCGCAGCCCGGCGCGGCTGCCGGCATAGGTCAACCGGTCGAGGGTGACGACGGCGCAGCCCTCCTCGCGGGTGAGCCAGCGGACCAGGTTGCTCCCGATGAACCCCGCCCCGCCGGTGACCAGCACGCGGCGCGGGCGGCTCACGGCGCCACCGCGGTGGGGAGGGCCGCGGCGCGCGCGAGGCGCGAGCTCCGCTGCGCGGGCACCTCGACCGGCGTCCACTCCGGGAGGTCCCCCACCGCCAGCGCGGCGAGCCGCGGGAGCCGCGCGTCCTTGGCCGAGAGGATCGGCGCGGAGACCGGCCACGCCACCGCCAGCTCGGGGTCGTCCCAGGCGACGCCGCGCTCGTCCTCGGGCGCGTAGGGCGCCGAGAGGACATAGAGGACCTCGGCGTCCTCGAGGGCGCAGAAGGCGTGCGCGAACCCGGGCGGCACGAAGAGCTGGCGCCGGTTCGCCGCCGAGAGCTCCGCGGCCGCCCAGCGACCGAAGGTCGGCGAGCCCCGACGCAGGTCCACGGCCACGTCGAGGATCCGCCCGCTCAGCGCGCGGACCAGCTTCGCCTGCGGCGTGCGCAGCTGGTAGTGCAGGCCGCGCAGCACGCCGGCCCGCGAGAAGGCGTGGTTCACCTGCACGCAGGGGCAGTCGAGGCCCGCCTCGCGCAGCGCGCGCTCGCTGTAGGCCTCGAAGAGGTGGCCGCGCTCGTCGGCGAAGACGCGCGGCTCGAGGAGCGAGACCCCGGGGAGGCTGGTGGGCAGGGTGCGCATCAGCAGACCTCCAGCACGCCCGGCTGCGCGGTCAGGCGAGCCCGCGGCGTGCCCGCCCGCACCTCGCGCCCGGCCGCGGCTCGCCGTCCCTCGCTGGCGACCAGCCCGCGCAGGTAGTCCCCGTAGCTGCTGGCGCCGTGCTCGCGCGCGAGGAGCTCGAGCTCCGCGTCGCTGACGTGGCCGAGGCGCCAGGCGATCTCCTCGGGGCAGGCGACCATCAGGCCCTGCCGGCTCTGCACGGCCTCGATGAAGTTCGCCGCCTGCAGCAGCGCCTCGCTGGTGCCGGTGTCGAGCCAGGCCGTGCCGCGCCCGAGGAGGATGGCGCGGAGCTCGCCGCGCTCGAGGTACCAGCGGCTGACGTCGGTGATCTCCAGCTCGCCGCGGCTCGACGGCCGGAGCCCGGCCGCCACCTCGACCACGCGGTGATCGAAGAAGTAGAGCCCGGTCACCGCGTAGGGCGAGCGGGGCGCCCGCGGCTTCTCCTCGATCCCGACCACGCGCGCCTCCGCGTCGAGCTCGATCACGCCGTAGCGCTCGGGGTCCTTGACCTGGTAGCAGAGGATGGTCGCGCCGCGGTTCTCCGCCGCGGCGCGCGCGAGCTGCCGGCCGAGGCCGGGCCCGAAGAAGACGTTGTCACCGAGCGCGAGCGCGACCGGGTCCTGTCCGATGAACTCCCGGCCGATGAGGAAGGCCTGGGCGATCCCCTCGGGCCGCGGCTGCTCCGCGTAGCTGAAGCGCAGCCCGAGCCGGGCGCCGTCGCCGAGGAGCTCGCGGAAGGCGGGGAGGTCCCGGGGCGTGGAGATGATCAGGATCTCGCGCGCCCCGGCCATCATCAGGCTGGAGAGCGGGTAGTAGATCATCGGCTTGTCGTAGACCGG
>JAKLHH010001413.1 GCA_022710245.1 Myxococcota bacterium | reverse complement strand
TCGATGATGGCGCCCTCGACGTCGCTCTTGCCCCCGTTGAGGTACTTCACCGGCGCGTACATGGCATCGACCTCGCCGCCGACGAAGAACCCGTTCGCGAAGCGGTAGCCGCCGCGCGCCTTCAGCGCGGGCACGGGGCCGATGTTGCGGAAGGAGCGCCGCAGCGAACCGTCGGCCGCGCTGAAGACCACGTTGGCGTTGCGGATCTGCAGGGTGAGGCCGAGGGACAGCTCACGGTGGCGGCCGCGCAGGAGATCATAGAGGTAGCTCAGACGATAGAAGTCGAAGCCGTACTTCACGTTGAGGGCCGTGCCGGCGAGGAAGGTCGCGTTGTCGACGACGACGTCGCGCCGGAGCCGGACCTCCCCGGGGAGCGTGAGCGGCTGGTAGACGAAGATGATGGCGTGCCGCTGGGCGAGGACGAGCTCGGCCGAGGGGCGGGCGAAGAAGAACAGCGTGTCCTGGCCCCCCTCGCTGACCCAGTCAAAGCGGGTGCCGTTCTTGCCGTACTGGATCGTGTGGTGGAGCGAGCTGAGGAAGCCGAGCTCGAGGCTGACCCGCACCTCGGCGAAGGGGCCAGGCGGCTCGATCGCGGCGCGTGCGTCGAGCGGGGCCAGCAGCGAGAGCGTGAGCGCGAGCCAGGTAGCGCGGAGCATGGTCACCTCGTGTGGTGGGTAAGCGTCGCCATCTGCGGCGCGGTGTCCGGTGGGTAAGCCTCGCCATCTGCGGCGCGGTGTCAACCAGGGAATGTGGGGAAGGCGGGATGCGGGGAAGGCGGGCTCGCTGGCCGCGAGCTCCACGGCGCTACTGGTTCTCCTCGAGCACCCGCTCGTCGACCTCGGCGAGGACCTTGCGCACCGCGGCCTCGATCGCCTCGAAGTGGGGGACGCCGGTCGACTCCTTCAGCATGCGCGCGACCTTCATCACCCGCGCCAGGTAGCTGAAGAGGTTCCCCTCCTCGCTCTCCAGCCCGTGCTTCTCGACGAAGTCCATGAAGCCCGCGCCGCTCTCCTCGAGCTCGGCCCAGATCGCCTTGGCGACCTTGCCGCCGTGGAGCTCGGGGTGCGGGAGCTTGGCGGCGAGCTCGGCGTGGACCAGCTCGATGGGCGTCAGCTCCCGCGGGAAGCGCTCCTCCCACTCGGCCTCCACGTCCTCCCACTGGACCTGCGGCTCCTCGCGCCGCCGCTCGCGCAGGCGCGCCCGGATCCAGTCCTTGCGCTTCTCGTTCTCCGCGCGGGTGAGGCGCTTGTGGATGACGTCGTTGTCGATCAGGTACTCGCAGAGCGCGCGGCAGTCCTCCAGCGAGAGGTCGCGGCTCATCAGCGCGTAGTAGACGAGGAGCCCGTCGACGCCCCGCAGCTTGCCGATCACCTCACCGCGCTGCTGCTGTCCGTGCTCGTCGATGATCTCCAGCGCGCGCAGGTTGGCGGTGACCTGCGCCAGGCGCTTCTGCGCCTGCACCCGAGCGCGCGGCTCGACGAGCAGGTGGTCGATGACGGTGACGATGTTGAGCTTGAGCGCGGCCGGGAGCTCGGGCTCGGGGAGCGCGGGCTCCTCGCCGGTCAGCTGCTCGCCGGGGAGCTGCTCGACGGTGAGGTCGGGGAGGCCGATGGCGAGGATCTGCTCGGCGGTGATGCGGGTCTGGCTGCGCAGCGGCGCCGGCTTGCCCCTGACCAGCTTGCCGTGCACCTCCGGGTCCCAGGTGAGATCGCCGCGGCGCGACGCCTCCGAGCGGGCGCGCGCGTAGGCGCTCTTGCGCAGCTTCTCCTCGTCGACGGAGAAGCGCCCGCGCTTGGCCTGCCGCAGCTCGTCGCGGATGTCGTGCACGACCTCCTCGGGGGCGAGCGTCACGGCGAGCCCCTCGGGGTCGAACTGCGGCCGCCCGGCGCGCCCCGACATCTGGTGGTACTCGGCCGAGGTGAGCAGGCGCGTCTTGCCCTGCACGTGCTTGCGGAGCTCGGGGAAGACCACCGTCCGCGCCGGCAGGTTGATCCCCGCCGAGATGGTCTCGGTGGAGACCACGAAGCGGAGCAGCC
>JAKLHH010001412.1 GCA_022710245.1 Myxococcota bacterium | reverse complement strand
GCCCGTCGATCGCGTCGAGCCGCGCCTGCTCCCCGGAGGCGCGCGCCAGCTTCGAGAGCGCGTCGACGGCGCGCCCGCCGCCGGCCTGCCCCAGCGCGCGCGCGGCGGCGCGGCCCAGGCTCGCGTCCTCGCTCTCCAGCACCGAGAGGAGCGTCGTCACCGCCTCGTCGCTGCCGATCTGGCCGAGCGCGCCGATCGCCTTCAGCTGCACCGACCGCTTGGCGGTGGTCACCAGCTCCGCGAGCTCGTCGACGGCCGCCTTGCCGCCGACGCGGCCGAGCTGCTCGATGGCCGCCAGGCGCACCTGGTCGGAGCGCGCCTGGCGCAACATCTCCAGGATCGCGCCCTCGGCCCGGCTGCCGCTGCGTCCCAGCTCCTGCAGCACACGGATCCCCTGCGAGTAGCTGCCCTCGCCGAGCTTCTGCTTGAGGTCCTCGACGGCGGCGCTGTCGAGCGGGCGCTCGCCGGGAGGTCCCGGACGCCGGAGCAGCGCGAAGGCCGAGAGCAGCGCGAGCCCGGCCGCGATCACCGCCAGCCCCCTGACCTGCCTGCGAAGCCGCTTGACCTGGTCCATGTGGTCCGTCGCTCCGTTCGACCCGGCGCGCGCCGGGCTCACTGTGTCTTACGGTGAGGGACAGCGGAACCTGGCCTCTCGTTCCGGCGCGCTGCGGTCGTGCAGATCAAGAAGACAGAGGGCTGGCTGTTACAGGGGCGCGCGCAGGTTGAAGGGGCGGCGCTGCAGCGGCCGCGGCAGGGGCGATCCACCTACATCCGGCCCGGGCGATCTGGAGCCTGGCGAGTTCGTCGTCGTCGTCGGCCCCAGCGGCTGCGGCAAGACCGCGGGGTGGTGGGCAGCTGCCGCGAACAACAAATCTATCCAGAAGGGAGCCCCCCTCCCTCAGCGGTGCAGCCATCTTGCACACCTCTCGGCGATTCTGTCGTCATCCGTTTGGATGAGGCGCCGTCGTTTCCAGTTGACGCGTGAGGGCAGGGCTGAAACGCTGCCCTGTCCTTGCAGGGAGGGAGCATGGATGTTGCCCCACAGCTCATCGAGGTGATCTACGACGCTCCGCTGGCGCCGGAGGGGTGGCGTACGCCGCTCCGGGCGCTGGCCGCCCGGCTGCAGACCCCGCTCGCCTTCGCCGGGATCGGAGAGCCCGGCACGCCGCACTTCGCCATGGAGGGCGTCGGCGCCAGCGACGAGGAGCTCCAGCTGCAGAAGAGCAACTACATGACCCCCGACCGGAACCCGTTCGTGATGGAGTTCCTCCGGCGAGGGATGGCGGGCACGCTGCCGCCGGTGATGGTGATGCGCACCGAGGAGGTGGTCCCGCTCGAGGTCTTCCGGCAGAGCGAGATCTACCAGGCGCTCTTCAGCCACCACCAGGTCGCCTGCGGCCTCGGGATCGCGGTCTTCCCCGAGGGGGCGACCGGCGCGATCACCTTCTACCGCCCCGTGGAGCAGGGCCCGGCCCCCGAGGAGGACGTGCTCCTGCTCCGCCGCCTCGAGCCGCACATGGTGCGCGCGCTGCGCGTCACCGGCGCGCTGGTCGCCGCGGAGAAGCGCGCCCAGCTCGCCTGCCAGGCGCTCGACTCGCTCGGCTCCGCGATCTTCATCTGCGACGCCAGCGCGCGGGTGCGCTTCGCCAACGAGGCCGCGCGCGAGCTCCTCGCCAGCGGCGACGGCCTCCGCCTCTCGCGGCGCCAGCTGCAGGCCGCCCGCCCCGAGGAGACCACCGCCCTGCGGACCCTGATCCGCGACGCGGCCCGGGCCCGGCGCGAGCGCTACGCGCAGGCCGGCGGCACGCTGTCGCTCAGCCGCCAGCAGCTCGCCGCCCTCGAGCTGGTGGTGACGCCGCTCGGCCCGGGGCGCGAGGGCGACTGGCCGACCGGCGACCTGGCGCTGCTGGTGGCGAGCGCGCCCTCCGCCTTCCCCGAGGACGCGCTCCCCTTCCTGATCCGCCACTACGCGATGACCCCGGCCGAGGCGCAGCTCGCGCTGATCATGATCGAGGGGGCCGGCGTCGACGAGACCTCGACGCGGCTC
>JAKLHH010001411.1 GCA_022710245.1 Myxococcota bacterium | reverse complement strand
GCGGCTGAGCTCGGTGGAGCCGCAGGAGGTCACGCCGGCCCTCGCCGCGCTGCTGACGGGCGCGACGCGCCTGTGTCCGCACCTCCACCTGCCCGTGCAGAGCGGCGATGACGGGGTGCTGGCGGAGATGAACCGCCCGTACCGCGCGCGTGAGGTGCTGGAGCTCCTCGGCGCGCTGCGCCGGCAGAGCGCGAGGCTGGCCCTGGGCGCCGATCTGATCGCGGGCTTCCCCGGCGAGACCGACGCGCAGCACGCGCGCTCCCTCGCGCTCGTCGAGAGCTCGCCGCTCACGCACCTCCACGTGTTCCCCTTCTCGCCGCGCCCGGGCACGCCGGCGGCTGCGCGCGCGGACCAGGTCCCGCACGCCGTGGCCCGCGCCCGCGCCGCGGCGCTGCGCGAGGCGGGCCGGCGCAAGCTGGCGGCCTTCGCCGCGAGCCACATCGGCGAGCGCTGCTCGGTGCTCGTCGAGCGGATCGAGGGCGGCGCGCACAGGCGCGGGCTGGGCGGCGGGGTCGCGCGCGGGATCAGCGAGAGCTACCTCGTGGCCAGCTTCCCGGCGCCGCCAGGGATCGTGGTGGGGCAGGTGGTGGAGGTCACCGTCGAGGCGGCGCGCGGCGGGGTGCTCGTCGGGGCGTCCGCCCGAGACCTCCGCGCATGAACGGCGAGGCCGCGCTCGGGTCCGCCCGAGACCTCCGCGCATGAACGGCGAGGCCGCGCTCGGGTCCGCCCGAGACCTCCGCGCATGAACGGCGAGGCCGCGCTCGAGGCCCGCCTGCGCGCGCGAACCCGCGGGGCGCTCGTCGGGCGATGGCGGACTCGTGGGGCAGGTTTGCAGCCTGCACCCGGTCTCCGCTAGCTGGAGAGCGGACTCTCCGGTGAGGTCTTGGACCTGAGGTGGGTTTCCGCCTGCTGGCAGGCGGACTTCGGGTGCAGGTTCCAGACCTGGGGTGGGTTTCCGCCGTCGGCCTTCTGGGCGTCGGCGGTGCCCTCAGCGTCGGCGCGTTCCGAGCGCTCGCGGCGCAGGTATCGCCGCGCCGAGCGAGGCCCGGGGGCGCTGACGCCACCGCGTCGAGCGACGAGGCCTGCTGCGCTACTGCGCGAGCGTGAAGATCGGCGGCACCTCGCCGAAGGGCGGGTGCTCGGGCGGGGGCTTGAACGCCGGGTCCTTGGGGCCGGTTCCCTCGATCACGAACTGCGTGGTCGACGGGTAGCGGACCTCGCGCTTCTCCACCTTCGCCGGGTCCTTGCTGCCCGCGACGAAGAAGAGCCGGCGGCGCTCGAGGCGGAAGCCGGGCACGCCCACCTGGCCCACGTAGCGGAAGCCCTTGGGCACGTGGCCGACGTGGCGTACCTCGGTCTTGAACGCGATCGTCTCCTTCACCTCGCGCTCGAAGACGACCTTGCGCCACGGGCGCTCGCGCCCGAGGATGCGCACCACCACCTTGCCCTGGCTCACCTTGTAGTGGATGGCGACGGGGAAGGGGTAGGGGTTCTTCAGCTGCAGGTCGGTGCCCGGGTAGGCCACCGCCGCGTCGAGGCCGAGCTTGATGTACGCGCTCGGCCGCGTGTGCGGGCGCGAGCTCTCGAGGTCGAGCCCGGCGAAGAAGGACGCCGCGAAGAGCGTGCTGGAGAGCTGGCAGGCGCCGCCCGCCATGCCGTCGACGAGCTCGCCCTCGGTGATGACCGGCGCAGTGCGGTAGCCCTGCGCCTCGGTGCGCGGGCCCACCGTCTGGTTGAAGGAGAAGCTGCCGCCCGGCGGGATGATCGTGCCGTCGAGCTTGGAGGCGGCGACCTTCAGGTTGTAGGCACGGTCGGCGTCCTTGTCGGCGAGGCTGTAGACTGTGGTGAAGGTGCCGAGCACGTGCCCGATGTCGAGCCCCTTGAAGCGCTCGCCGCCGCCCGGGGGCGTCACCGTCACCGCCAGCCGCACCTCGCGCTCACCGCGGCCGAGGGTGAGCTCCGTCGCCGCCAGGCAGTCGTAGACGTGGAGCTGGTAGCCCTCCTTGCCGGCGGTGATCGCGGCGCGGTCGAGGTCGAGGCGCACCGGCACCGCG
>JAKLHH010001410.1 GCA_022710245.1 Myxococcota bacterium | reverse complement strand
AGCCAACGCGAGCGGCTGGCAGCGCGGGCGAGAGCGTGCGCGCGGACCCTTCCGTGTAGCCAACGCGAGCGCGGCTGGCAGCGCGGGCGAGAGCGAGAGAGCGAGAGCGGGCGAGAGCGCGAAGAGCGTGCGTGAGCGAGAGAGCCCGAGGCGCGAGCCACGCCTTCCGGAATCCGCACGTGCCGGACCGGTGCGCCGGACGAGGGCCTCGCGGCCGCGATCGAAGCGCGAATGATCTCGCGCGCGCGAGGCGTGGCTCGGATCGTGCTCCTCTCGCGCGGCATGCTGACCAAGCTCAAGACCGCGACGGTCATCGGCATCGACGCCATCGAGGTGGAGGTGGAGGTCGACGTGGGCACCGGCCTCCCCGGCTTTCACCTGGTCGGGCTCCCCGCGAGCGCCGTCCGCGAGGGCGCCGTGCGCATCCGCTCCGCCCTCGCCAACAGCGGCTTCGAGGTGGGCTCGGTGCGCGTCACCGTGAACCTCGCCCCCGCCGACGTGCGCAAGAACGGCGCCGCCTTCGATCTCCCCATCGCGCTCGGCATCCTCGCCTCGCGCCGGCTCGTCTCCCTCGAGCGGCAGGATCTCCTGCTCGCCGGCGAGCTCTCGCTCGACGGTCGCGTCAAGCCGGTGCGCGGCGCGCTCTCGCTCGCCGAGACCGCCAAGCGGCGCGGGCTCAGCGGCGTCCTCCTGCCGCGCGTGAACGCGCCCGAGGCGGCGCTCGTCGAGGGGCTCCCGGCCTACGGCGTGGAGACGCTGCAGGAGGCGGTCGGCTTCATCGCCGGCGTCGAGGAGCGCGCACCCACGCCGCCCAGCGACGACCCGCCCGACGAGGTCACGGCCGTGGACTTCTCCGAGGTCTTCGGCCAGGCCGAGGCCCGCCGCGCCGCCGAGGTCGCCGCGGCCGGCGGCCACAACCTGCTGCTGGTCGGCCCGCCCGGCTCCGGCAAGACGATGATCGCGCGGCGGATGGCGACCATCCTGCCGCTCCTCTCGCGCGGCGAGGCGATCGAGACGACCAAGGTGCACAGCGTGGCCGGGCTCCTGCGCGGCCGCAGCCTGGTGCGCGAGCGCCCCTTCCGCGCCCCGCACCACACCTGCAGCAGCATCGGCCTCGTCGGCGGCGGCCCGAACCCGCGCCCCGGCGAGGTCAGCCTCGCGCACAACGGCGTGCTCTTCCTCGACGAGCTCCCCGAGTTCCAGCGCGCCTCGCTGGAGGCGCTCCGCCAGCCGCTCGAGGACCGCCACGTCACCGTGGTGCGGAGCAAGCACTCGGTCACCTTCCCGGCGGCCGTCATGCTGGTCGCGGCGATGAACCCCTGCCCCTGCGGCTACCGCGGCTCCAGCGCGCGCACCTGCACCTGCGGCGAGCAGACCGCGCAGCGCTACCTCAACCGCATCTCGGGGCCGCTCCTCGACCGCTTCGACCTCTTCGTGCCCGTCGAGCAAGTACAGACACGCGAGCTGGTCCGCGCCGGGGACTCCGAGCCCTCCGCGCCGATGCGCGAGCGCGTGGCGGAGGCCCGGACGCGCCAGCAGCGCCGCTTCGAGCGCGCCGCCATCCACTGCAACGCGCAGATGAGCGGGCGCCAGCTCCGCCGCTTCGTGCCGCTGGAGGAGTCGACGCGCCAGCTCCTGGAGGAGGTCGCCGAGGCGCACCACCTGAGCGGCCGCGCGCTCCACCGCGCCTGCAAGGTCGCGCGCACCGTCGCTGACCTCGAGGGGAGCGAGGACGTCCGCGACGAGCACGTCCTCGGCGCGCTCAGTCTGCAGCGCGCTCGGTGGGTGCGCTGATGGCCGCCCGACTCTGCCCCGAGGTCCTGGTTGGCCGTGATGCGAGGGACACGAGGCCGAGGACCCTCGGCGAGCGCCCGGAGCGACTGCTCCGCCCCGGCGACGAACGCTCGGCGAATCGGCCCGCGAGGTTCCTCGGACCCGGCGCTCTCCGGGGAAGGTCCGAGGCCGAGGGTCCCGAGCGCGTGATCAGCTCGGCGGCCACGCACGACCGCCTCTGCCCCGAGGTCCTGGTCGCGGCGGCCACGCACGAGGTCCTGGTCGCGGCGGCCA
>JAKLHH010000141.1 GCA_022710245.1 Myxococcota bacterium | reverse complement strand
GCCCGGTACGTGCTCCTCCAGCACCGAGAACACCCAGGGGAGCGACGGTCCGTGCGTGAGGATCTCGGCCCACACCTGACGCTCGTGGTGCTCGATCTCCTGCGCGAGCTGGGCCTCCTGCTGAGCCGACAGCGTGGAGTGCTCTGACATATCCCTGAAGTATGCACGCAGACCCTCGCTCCCACGCTTGGCGCTCGGGCTCGGCCGCTTGGCTCGCAGGGTGCGGTTTGGTTTGCTCTTCGTCGCCTGCATCTCTCAATCTCCAGCGCGCGGGTCGCCCCGCAACGCGATGCGGTGCATCGATCAGCGCTTGCTCGCAAGCCGCGACCAAGCGATGGGTATCTTCGGACTTGCCCTGCCGAATCAGGGGTTCGAATGGGGCGCCGCGTGAGGTATGGCGGCTGCCGCCCCCCCCAGGGAACCGCGGGGGCTCGACCTGAAGTCAACCGTGCGAGCGGATCCTACATGTTAGTCCGCTTTATTAGTAGCGCAAGGGGTGTGCTCAAAAAAAGTACACAAAGAACAGATGCACCTTTCCGCTTGATGGTTATCAAGCGGGTTAACACATCAACCGGAGCGGTTATTCGGAGAAGCTTCCAGCGCCGCCGCTGCTACCGCAGCCCTGCGGGCGGGTAGGTCGGCTCCTGGGCGGGACCCACCAGGCACTCGCCGACCAGCGAGCCGAGCCCGACCGCGGTGAGGACCTTCTGGATCAGCGCGGCGTTGTCCACCCAGAAACCCTCGCCGAACGCGATCCCCGCCGGGCTCATCACGTTGAGGTAGCAGGGGCTGGCGGGTGCTTGCACCGCCTTGCCCTCGTCGCGCCACCAGTAGTGCAGGCGGCGCACGGTCCACAGGTAACCGAACGGATAAGCCGTCGGGCCGGGGCGCCAGGCGGCGATCCGCGCGGCCGGGACGCGGTAGCTCGCCTCGCGCTGGGCGACGAGGAGCGCCGCCTCGTCCAGCGCGGCCCGCGCGTCGGCCAGGCTCTGCTTGGCCGCGGCGCCCGGCTGACCGAGGAGGTCCAGCCCGTCGACGTAGTCGTAGAGCCCGAGCACCTGGCGCGCCCGCAGCGCGGTCATGCGGGCGACCGCGGCGAGCTCCCCCTGGAGCTCCCGACCCTCCGGCTCCGCGCTGAGCGCGGCGAGCGTCTGCGCGCGCGCGGCGAAGGTGCTCGCCATCGCCGCGAGGAGCGGCCGCACCTCCTTGCTGTAGCTCGGGCCGCTGTGCAGCGGGTTCCGCATGGTGACCAGGCCCAGCTTGTCGGGCTGGGTCTGTAGCTTCGGCAGCCCCGGCACGCCCTCGATCAGCATCCCGAGGTCATCGAAGCTCTCCCAGCCCTGCAGGTAGGCCTGGCCGCTGCGCTGCGCGATCTCCTTCGGCGCGACGCCGCCCACCTCGCCGAGGATCAGCAGGCGGTGCTGCTCGTCGGCGGCGGCGACCAGCTGCTCCACGGCGGCCGCGCCGCCGAGCGGGCGGAGCAGCGGGCCGAGGAGCGCGCGCAGGGCGTCGGCGTCGCTCTTCGCCGCGGGCTGCGGATCGTAGGCCGCCCTCGCCGCGACCACGTCGTGCAGCCAGTAGCCCCACTCCCAGCCCGAGGAGAAGAAGACCTGCCCGTCGATGCGCGCGCCGGCGTGCGGCCCCTCGCCGACCAGCCCGGCGTCCTCGTCGGCCGCGATCAGCCTGAGGTCGTGCAGGCGCCGCTCGGCGTAGACCGGCAGGAAGAGCGGCACGTCCACGTCGAAGCTGACCCAGTAGGCGGTCTCCGGGTGCCAGAGCACGGTGCGGCGCCCCGCCTCCTGGCGCAGGAAGTCGCGGACGAAGCCGAAGTCGGTGTTGCGGTAGGTCGGCGCCGGGTCGTCGAGCGAGTAGTGCTGCACGGTGTGCGGGAGCACGCCCATCTCTGGCACCGCGTAGTGCGGCAAGAAGTTGAAGTTGAGCGGCGCGCCGCTCTTCGGGTCCTTGAAGCTCGGCGCCGTGAGCCCCTGCGAGCAGTGGATCTTGATGTGCGAGTGCTTGCCCTTCTGCGTCGCGTAGGTCGCCAGCGCGTCGATCCAGGCGAGCATGCGCTGGTCGTCACCCGCGGTGAACTCGGAGGTGGCGTTCTCCGTGCTGATCAGATCGAAGCCGGCGCCGAGGAGGTAGTCGACCCGGTTCTGCAGCTGCTGCGTCTCCTCGGCGAGCGTGCCTTGCTGGGTGATCAGGCGGAAGGCGTGCTGCTGCTGGAGCACGATCGCCGCGTCCACCCCCACCGCCAGCCCGTGCTCGTGGGCGATGGCGACGAGCTGGCCCAGGCGCTGCTGCCTGAGCGGCGACTCGGCGAAGGCGCTCCACTCGGGCGCGGCGAGGAGCACCCACTCGACGAGGTTCTGCCGGTTGGCGAGGAGCCACTCGCAGACGCGCCGCCACTCGGCGAGGCCCTGGTCGAAGCCAGCCTGGTCGCTGGGGCCGGCCGGGCCCCAGCCGTTCAGCAGCTCGGTCAGCTCGAGGGGGTGCATGGTGTGGAGGTGCACGCCCCGCACGCGCCAGCGCGGCGAGGCCGCCACCCTGAGCGGCTGCGCGGGTCGCCTGAGCGCCGCCGGCCGCACCGGGGCCAGCGGGTGGAGGAACGCGAAGCCGAGCTCCTCGAGCGCGGCGTAGGCGGCGTAGAGCGTGCCGCGGTTCGTCTTGGTCCCGTAGTGATCGGGGCTGGCCTTGCCGACGCCGACGAGGCGCAGCGCGCCGCCCACCTCCTCGCTCCGCAGCAGGAACCCGTCGGGGGCGAGCGCCGCCAGCTCGGGATCGGCGGCAGGGACCAGCGGCGCGGCGCCCGCGTTCTGGCCGAGGACGAGCGCCAGCGAGCCCGCGGCCATGGACGGCAGCGGCGCGGTCGGCGGGACCTCGACGAGGGGGAGCGCGCTCGCCCCGCCGAGGAGCTCGCGCAGGCGCGGGCCCAGCCAGGCCGGGAGCCCCGCCTCGAGCTGCAGGTAAAGCGCCGGCGCGCCGGCGCCGTCCGCCGCGCTCGCCTCGCGCGCCGCGAGATCGGCGAGCGTGCCCTCGCTCCCCGCGTCGGCGAGGGGCCAGGCCGTGGAGCCGCAGCCCGCGAGGAGCGCGAGCGCGGCGACCAGGCCGAGGGCGACCCGGCCGCGGCTCAGCGTGCCGGCGCCGGCGAGCGAGTGAGCCATCGATCCACTCCGAGCGGTCTGCGATCGAAGACGAGCACGTAGAGCGCGAGCGCGAGCCAGCTCGCGTCCCGCAGCATGGTCCAGCCCGAGATCGGATCATGCTTGCTCGAGGACGCGAAGCAGCCGCAGGACATGTCCAGCTGGTGGTGGAGCGCCCAGCCGAGCCCCACCATGAAGATGACCATCATGCCCGCGAGGAGCAGCGCGGCGGCCCGGGTGCGAAAGCCGAGCACGATCATCACGCCCGCGAGGAGCTCGACCCAGGGCAGGACCAGCGCGGCCAGGTTGATCAGCCCGAGCGGCAGCAGCTGGTAGGTCGCCACGTCGAGCGCGAAGGCCGCCGGGTCGAGGAGCTTGTGCCAGCAGGCGTAGAGGAAGACGAAGCCCAGGTAGAGGCGCGCCGCCAGCGCGATCCCCGCGTGGCCTCTCCAGTCGAGGAGCGGCCGCCTCCTCTTGGCCGCCGGGGCCGCGGCCGGGCGCGCGTCGGTCGCCGAGGTGGTCATCGCCCGCCCTCGAGGCGACGGCGCAGCGCGGGCGCCCCGCCCCGCACGAACGTCACGTTACGCACGCCGCGGTCGCCGAGCTCGCGCGCGAGCTGCTCGCCGGAGTCGGGGTCCGCGCCGTCGCCGTAGACGATCACGCGCCGCGCCGCCGAGGAGAGCACCTTGCGCACGACCTCCGGCGAGGTCGGCGCGAGGTAGTCGAAGGGGATCGAGGTGGCGCCTGGCGCGTGCCAGGCGGCGAACGCCGGCTGCTCGCGAGCGTCGACGAGGAGCAGCCCCCGCTCCCCGGCGCTGACCTGCGCGGCCTCGACCGCCGTCGCCTCTCCCTTGAAGTCCGGACAGGGCACCAGCACGTCATAGGGCCGCGTGGCGACGAGCGGCAGGCGGCTGGCGCCGCGGAGCGCGTTCGAGGCGATCGCGAGCCCGCCGGCGAGCAGCACCACCAGCGCCGCGTCGCGGAGCACGATCAGCGGGCGGGCCACGTCGCCACCGCCTCGAGGAATCCGCGCACCAGCCGGCGCCCGCCGGCGAGGCGCCCGGCCGCGCCCTCGGCCGCGAGGTCATGCTGGGCGAGGAAGACGGGCGTCGCCTCGGGGTGCGCCTGAAGGCCGAAGACCGGCAGCTCGGCGTGCGCGAACCCCTCGACGGCCACCGCGTCGCTGCGCGCGAAGACGCGGAGCGAGGGCGGCGTCTCGAGCACCGCCTCGCGGTGGCTGACGCAGAGCTCGAGCTCACCGTCGCCCCCCGCCCACTCCGGCGCGCCCTCGAGGCGCACACGACGAAAGCCGTGCGCCTTCGCGTTGCCGGGGAAGGCGAAGCCGATGCGGGCGCCGAAGAGCTGGGCGAGGAGCTGGTGTCCGTAGCAGATGCCGAGGATCGGCAGGCCGCGCCGGACGAAGTCCTTGAGCCACCGGCGCAGGTGATCCTGCCAGGCGAGGGAGTCGTTCGGGCTGGTGGCGCTCCCGAGGAGGATCAGCCCGCGGACGCGCTCGAGGTCCACGGCCTCCAGGGAGGCGAAGCCGTAGAGCGCCGGCAGGTGGTAGCTGACCGGCAGCGGCGAGGCGAGCGCGAGCTGGTTCAGGCAGTCGAGGTTGGCGAACCGGACGGCGGGCTCGACGACGAGCACCTGGCCTCGGGCCGCTGCTTCGGGTCGGGTCGGGGGCGCTTCCATCTGCACATTCTCTGACACAACCACCGCGAGGTGCCAATGGCGTCCTGTCCGGCGCAGCCGCGGCATCAAAGCGCTTGCCTCCACCTGGCCCGACGCCCCATCCTCCGTGCTCCTCCGGAGGGAGTCGATGACCCGACTCGAGCGTTCCTTCACCGTGCGCGGCTACGAGGTCGACGCCAGCGGGCAGGTGCCGCCGGCCACGCTCTTCCGCTACCTCGAGCACCTGCGCTGGGAGTCCATCCAGGAGCAGCCCGGGGTCGGGCAGCTCTTCTCCGACGGCAACTACGGCGTCGTGGTGGCGCAGCGGCTCGTCTCGGCGCGCCCGGTCGGGATCGGCGCGCGGCTCGAGGGCGCCGTCTGGCCCGGCAAGCCCGGCCGCAGCTCTGTCGAGATCCAGCACGAGCTACGCCTCGCCGGCGGCGAGCTCGTGGCGCGCGGCGCGGCGGTGGTCGTCCACCTGGACGCCACGGGCAAGCCGCGGCCGCTCCCCGAGGCGCTCCGCGCCGAGGCGGCCCTCGACCCGGCCGGCGAGCCGGTGGTGGTCCCCGCCCCCGAGGAGCAGGCGCCGCCCGCCGGCGCTGCCCGGCAGCAGCTCGTCGTGCGGCCGAGCGAGCTCGACAGCCTGCGCCACGTGAACCACGCCTGCTACGTCGCCTGGTGCGACGACCTGCGCCGGGTGGCGGCGACCGCGGGGCAGCTGGGCCAGGCGAGCGCGAGGGCCGCGGGTCGGGTGCACGCGCTCTCCGTCGCCTACCGCCGCGAGGCGCGCCTCGGTGACTCGCTCGAGGTGAGCTGCTGGCCGCTCGCCGACGGCGACCTCGCCTGTGAGGTGCGGCGCGAGGACGAGACGCTCTGCCGCGCGCGGCTGCTCGTGGACTGACCGCCGCTCCTCACCCACTGCGTGAGCAACTCAGGGCCGGGCCGACCGCGGCCGCGCCGGAGGTCCGGCGACGCGCCGGTAGAGACGACCGCTGAACACCAGGCTCTGCGGCTTGACGAAGCGACCCTCGAAGAGCGCTGGCAGGTAGTAGGGCCAGGCGGTCTTGACATTGATGGGGCTGGTCGCGATCTGGTTCGACTCGAGGCGGACGTCGGAGAGCGTGGCGGTGGTGTCCCTGCTCGCTCCGGCCTTCGCGGGGCCGACGCCGTAGCGCGCGGTGAGGTGGCCGCCCGCCTGGCCGAGCTCGATCCAGGCCCTCACCTTGACGCCACTCCCGCCCCGCCCGGCGGCGCGGTCCTCGGCGCTGCTGTCCTCGAACACGCTCTCGTAGCGGCCGAGGTAGGCCGTCCGGTCCTTCTCGACCCAGTCCTCCGCCGCCCCCGCCGCCAGCACGTACCGCCGCTTCGCCCGCTCCCACTTCACGGCGTACCCCAGCGCGTGCAGCTCGGCCTTGTGCGATGAGACCCAGCCGCCCGTCTCGCCGGAGGCCACGCGCCCTCGATGTGCGGCCGGCGTCTCGACGACGTCGAGCTCGTCCTTGTCCCAGCGGTTCAGCCGCTCGAGGAGGAGCCGCGGGTCTCTCGGCCAGCGGTTCTCCTTCGCCGCGGCTCCTGGTTTCCCGCCGCTCGGAGCTCCTGCCGCGGGGCCCGCCAGGCCGAGCAACAAGAGCGAGGTCGCCCAGAGCATCAGCCTCATCGCTTCACCATCGAGTCGCAGTTGCGCTCCAGGATAGTGACCGGGAGCGGCGAGGGAGGTCAATGGCGGGGGAGATCGGGAGCGCGATCGCGCTCTGTGAGATGGGGTCCGCCTCGGACTCCAGGTAGAATCGCGAGAGAAGCGGAGGCGCCTCATGAGGTACGCAGCGCTGGCGACCGGCGCGCTCCTGCTCCTCGGTGCTCTTCACGGCGCCGCTGCAGCGAGTGAAGGTCCAGCTCCAGGTCGTGGCGCCAGCGAGCCTCGACGCGTGGGCGCGGGCGTCGTACACCGTGAGCGTGACGAACACCGTGCGCCATCCGGCGTTCGACGTGGACCGGGCCCGCGCGCGCGCCGCGGTCCCCGGCGGCCCCTTCGTCTACGACCTGCCGGTCCGCCGATGGGCCCTGCTCGACGAAAATCGCCAGCGCACGCTGCTCGTCGGCGGGCATGGCCCGGTGGTCGAGCTGCCTGGAGACTGGCTGCAGATGCTGGTCTCGCTCGGCTCCGCCGCGGAGGCCACGGTCTTCTGGAGCGTCCCGGCCGGAGCGGCCCAGCAGCTATTGCGGGAGCTGACGGCGGCGCAGGTCGAGACGCGGGTCTTCTCCTTCAAGGGGAGGGCTGACCCGGGGCGCCTGCTCATCGTCGTGACTCGCCAGCGGCTCCTGCAGCTGGCGGCCATCATCCGGCGCCACCGCGCCCGGATGAGCCGAGACTGGATCCGCTGACGAGCTACAGCCTCGACCACCTGCCTTCATGATGCGCCTGCCGGGTGCTGGTTCCAGAGGGCTTCTCAGGCTGGCTCTCCGGGCTTAATGTCAATGTTGCCTTGGGGTAGCCAGCGTCAGAGCGAGCCGACAGCATGCCACCCGTAGTGACCAGGCGCTTCACCCTCGGTGTCGCCGTCGCGGCGACGCTGGCAGCGGCGTGCTCTGATCGGCGGCCCGTTGCCTTCACCTCCGACGGCGCGCAGCCCGACGCCCCGCGCGCGCTCGTCGACGCGCCTCCCTCCGTCGATCGAGCGCTCCCCGCGGACTCCGCACGCCCGCTGACCTGCACCTGGAGGGAGATGGCGGGCCAGCCGCCCGCGGAGCTCATCGCCGACGTCCACGCCACGGCCGCCGGCACCTTCTACGCGGCCGGCGCCTGGACCGGCGCCATCTGGACGAGCGACGACCGCGCTCACTGGACTGTCGAGTACGGCGGTCTGCAGGACAAGCTCACGCTCTCGTCGATCTGGGGCGAGGGGACGCCGCTCGCGGTCGGCGCGACTCACACGCAGCTGTCGCCCTATCTGGTGGAGTTCGCCCCCGCGCTCGTCACGAGGCTGAACGGCACCTGGAGCGACCAGTCCTCGACGATCGCCAAGATCGGCGACGGGATCCTGCGCGACATCTGGCGCTCGCCGGGCGGCAAGACGTACATCGCCCACTGGGGCGGCGTCCTCACCGAGGTCGGCGGCGCCTGGAAGGAGGTGGTCCAGGCCCCGAGCGACTCCGAGATCCGGTCGCTCTGGGGATGGGGTGAGGACCATGTGCTCGCGCTGGCCGCCTCGAAGACGCCTCTCCAGCAGTCGCAGAGGGTCCTCGAGCTCATCGGCAGCACGTGGCTGTCACGGGACATCGGGATCTGGCCTGACCTCGAGGCGCTCCATGGCAGCGGCCCGGACAATGTCTTCGCCGTCGGCGGTGCTCACGCGTGCGGCGCTCCGTCGATGGGGACCATCCTGCGCTACGATGGCAACACCTGGGTGCTCGTCGCGGACGTCCCGGAGAACCTCCTGGCGGTCTGGACCGGCGGCCCGAAGGACGCGTGGTTCGTCGGGCACGACCCCTGCGGAAAGGGCGGATTCACCGGCATCGTGCTGGGCTGGGACGGGCAGAAGCTCGAGAGGACGAGCCTGCCGAGGCCGGCCTGGGGCATCTGGGGTATGAGCGCGAAGACGCTCGTCATCGCCGCCGATAAGATGATCTACTGGCGGGACTGCCCGTAGCTACCTGCACCTGCGCGTGCGAGCGGTGACGAACCTCGCCGGTCGAACCCATCATGCGTCGCTCTCGTGCGCAGGCTCAGGGGCGTGAGGCCGGTCCACTCGCAGGCTGCGCCTGCCCGCACCGCTTGAGCCCCTCGCGCACCCGCGCGGTCAGACGATCCGCGACGGCGCGCGGCAGGCCACCGCGCTTCAGCTTCCCCCGGACCTCGAGCAGCTCCTTCGTCAGGTCCCGCGCCTTGCCGAGCGCCTCGGGCGAGATGCGAAAGAGGATCGGGCTCAGCTTCGCCTCCGCCGCGAGGCGGGTCACGGTGACCTCGGTGCCCCCGCGCGTCCCGCCGCCGACCACCCAGCGCCGTGGCAGGAGATCGCGCTGCGAGACGAAGAGCTCCAGCGAGCGCGTGGCGCAGAGGAGGTCCGCGAGCGTGGTCGCGAGCTGCTCCTCGCTCTGCGCCCCGCCTCCGAGCGCGAGCGCCAGGCCGGCGGCCGTCTGCGGCTCGGCCAGCATGCGCGCGAGCTGCGCCTCGGGCGGACGCTGGCCGCGCAGCCGGAAGCACGGCTCGCCCCCCACCGCCGCGGCCTCGAGCCCCGGCGCGAGCGCGTAGGTGTCGAGGAGCTTGCGCACCGTGCCCACCAAGTCCTGACCGTCCTCGAGGCCGTGGCCGCGCAGGCTGAAGCCCACGTCGAACGGCGCGCCCGCTCGCCCCAGCTGCCGCTGGTCGAGGCGGACCGTCTGGTCGAAGCCCTCCTCGCCCTCGAGGCCGCCCACCACCATCCGGCACCACATCGTCTCGCCGTCGAAGACGCTGGTCACCTCCACGCCCGGCGTGCCCGCGGTCCGCGACTGCAGGCGCATGCGGTCGGGGAGCGCGACGACGAGCTGCGTCTCACCCCGAGCCGCGACCTGCGGGTCAGGCGCGCCGCCGGCGGCGAGGAGCGTCGGCGAGTCGATGCGGCTCTCCAGCACCACCTCGTAGCTGCGAAGCGAGGCCAGGCGCGCGCGGAGCTCGCCCGCCACCTCGGCCGCGGTCGTCGGCGCGTGGTGACCGCAGCCGCGCTCACAGGCGAGCCCGAGGAGCGGCAGCAGCAACAGCGCGCGAGCCCGAAGCACGGTCATCGCCCGGCGCGGAGCCAGCCGCGGATCGGCGAGCCGGTGGTGACCGCATCGTCGACGACGGACCAGCCGCCCGCGCGGCCGACGAGGCGCACGCGCCGGGCATGATGCGCGGGCTCGCTCCAGCGCGCGTTGGTGAAGTTCTGCTCGGCCAGCTCCAGGCTCCCCTCTGCCCCGCGCGCTGCCGGACGCACGCCGACGACCACCGCCACGTGCCCGAAGCGCAGCCGAGAATCTTCGCGGCTGGCCCGGTAGATCAGCAGGTCGCCGACCTCCGGGGCGGCGGCGCCTCCGTCGGGCAGCGGCTGCACGACCACCGGTGCCCCGCCGCGCACGTGGGTCGCCCGCCGGATCTCCGACCACATCGCGTCTGCCGTGTCGACGGAGGCGAAGACGATCCCGCGCCGTAGCGCCCACCAGCGCCGCGCGTACTCGACGCACTGCCAGCGGAGGCCCGTGTAGGTCTCCTCCCGAGCGCCGGCCGCCACCGTGGCGGGCGTGGGGTCCACGCAGCGCGAGTGGCAGTTCGATCGCGCCTCGACGCCCTCGCTCTCCCCGAGGACAGCGCCGAAGGTGGTGACGCAACCTCGCCGGCAGGCCACGGGCGCGGACGGCGCGGGCGAGGGAGCAGCAGGCGGGACCGGCGGCCTGCAGCCCGCCACCGCGGCGGCGAGCGCCGCGAGCGCGAGCAGGACAGTGAAGGGACGCGTGCCGCGCAGCATGACCCGCCTCAGCGCCGCCAGCGCTTGAGCCAGGCGTCGAGGAGCGCAGGGGCCGGGGCCTCCGCGGGCAGCGGCGAGCGCTCGTGCGCCTCGGCGAGGAGCGCCTCGAGCCGCGGCACCAGCTCCAGGTAGGGGCGGTCGTCCTCGACCGTCGCCTGCTCCGCGCGCTGCTTCAGCGCGAAGAGCTCGCGGACCGCCGGGAACGGGTAGCGCTCGAGGAGGAGCTCGAGGTCGGCGAGGACGCGCCCCTCCCTGAGCAGGTGCACCCCGCTCAGCGCCACGCGGAACATGTAGAGGAGGGGCTTGATCCGCTGCTGCCCCTCCTCGTGGTAGGTGCGCACCAGCCCACGGAAGAAGCCGCCGTAGTGGCCGTAGCAGCGCCGGCTCAGGTTGGCGAGCGCGATCCGGCGCAGCTCGAGGAGCCGCTCGTCCGCCGCGAGCGGCGCGATCAGGTACGGCGAGAAGATGCGCTCGAGGACATTCCCGTCGCCGCGCAGGATGCGCGCCAGCGCCTTGCTCGCCTCGTGCGAGGTGAAGTCGATCTCGAGGCCGTCGACCAGGCCGAGGAACTGCTCGGTGGGCTGCGGCGGCTCCAGGCCGAGCATGGCC
>JAKLHH010001409.1 GCA_022710245.1 Myxococcota bacterium | reverse complement strand
GAAGCTCTGCGTGCTGACCGGCGGCAGCTGCGCCTCGAAGTCGGGGGCACACCCGACGAGAGCCGCGGTCACCACCATCCAGAGGATGCGCCGTATCATCTCGCCATCACAAAAACCGCCATCCACGGCTGGCAATTTCGAGGGTAGCCCACGGTGCGCCTCCGGAGCAAAGCAGAAACGTTCCGGTGTGGGAGATCATGCTCAACGAGACCAAGATCTACCGACGAGCACTTGATCTGGCTCGCCGGGCAACTCGGCGCCACCTCGATCTCCACTCCCTCGCCCCGGAGGGCAGCTGGGAGACCCGGGAGAGCACGAACGAGCCGGACGGGAGGTGCGGCCAGCGAGGGTCTCCGCGCCGAGGGTGACTCATAGTACTATCCCGGCGTGGCAACCCCCTTCGGGCGATACCTGCTGCTCGAGCCCCTCGCCGAGGGCGGGATGGCGCTGGTCTATCGGGCAGTGCTGCGGGACGCGACGGGCTTCGAGAAGCAGGTCGCCCTCAAGCGGATCCGGCGCGACCTCTCGGAGGACGCGGACTTCATCACGCGCTTCGTCGACGAGGCGCGCATCGCCTCCACCCTGAGCCACGGCAACATCACCCAGGTCTTCGACTTCGGTCAGGTCGACGGCGAGTACTACCTGGCCATGGAGCTGGTGGACGGGCCCGACCTCGGCGCGCTGCTCGAGGGCTGCCGCCGGCTCGGCCAGCCGATGCCGCTGCCGGCCGCCACCCACATCGCCGCGCAGATCGGGCGCGGGCTCGGCGCTGCGCACGGCCGCCTCGACGCCGAGCGCCGCCCGGCGCCCGTCGTCCACCGCGACATCAGCCCGCAGAACGTGCTCCTCTCGCGGGCCGGCGAGGTCAAGGTGGTGGACTTCGGCATCGCGATGGCCGCGGGGCGCGCGCTCCGCACCCGTCCCGGCGTGGTGGTCGGCAAGTGTCGCTACATGGCGCCGGAGCAGGCGGCCGGCAAGCCCCTCGACGCGCGCGCCGACATCTTCGCCGTCGGCTGCGTGCTCTTCGAGATGCTCGCCGAGCGGCCGCTCTTCGACGCACCGACCCCGTCGGCGACGCTGCAGCAAGTGCTCGGCGCTCCCATCCCGCGCGTCTCCACCATCAACCCGTACGTGCCCCCGGAGCTCGACGACATCGTCGCGCAGGCGCTCTCGCGCGACCGCGAGGCGCGCCAGGCGGACGGCGACGCGCTCGCGCGCGAGCTGGAGTCCTTGCTGCACCGGATGACGCCGGAGTACTCCCGCGACAACCTCGCCGCGCTGATCCGCGCCAGCGTCCCCGCGCGGCCCGCCGCGCGGTGGGCCGCGGCGACCACGCGGCCTGCGGACGATCCCGCTCCCCTCGGACACGCCGACACCGCGCCCGCGGCGAACGAGCCCGCACCGTCCCCCCAGCCGGCGCCCGAGGTGATCGTCCCCGCGCGACCGCCGCGCGAGCAAGGGCGACCGCCGAGCGAGCGAGGGCGACCGCCGAGCGAGCGAGGGCGACCGCCGAGCGAACGTGGTCCTCGTCCCCCGAGCGGCCGCGGTGGGACGCCCGAGCGCGGCGACGCCACGCCAGGGCGAGGAGGTGCGACGCCCTCGAGGCCCCCGGTGGGCGCTCCGCCGTCGAGCGGCGAGATCACCGCCCCCTCGCGCGACGCCCTGGCGAGCTCCTCGCTGGCGGAGCCTGCCTCGCGCGGCGTCCTGGCGAGCTCCTCGCTGGCGGAGCCTGCCTCGGGCGACGACCTCGCGCCCTCGAGGCGGCGCCCGCTCGGCGTGGTCCTGCTCGCGTGCGCTCTCGCGGCCGCCGGCGCCGGCGCGTCGAGCTGGCTCCTCGCACGCCGGGCCTCCCCTGCGCCCGTGGAGCAGGGCACGCTCTCGCCGGGCCAGGCGCTCTCGCACGCGGGCTGGACGCTGCGGCTGGCCGGGCTCCGCAAGACCACCTCGCCCGACGGGGAGCTGCTGCTGATCCAGCTCCACCTGCCGCGCTCGCTGGGCGCCCTGGCCGGCGACCGCTTCGCGCTCCGCCTCGGCGCCACCGAGCTGCCCCCCAGCTTCTGGACCGACGCC
>JAKLHH010001408.1 GCA_022710245.1 Myxococcota bacterium | reverse complement strand
CGGGGGTGGGCGTGGCGGCGGGGGAGGGCGGGGCGGCGGGGGAGGGCGGGGCGGCGGGGGAGGGCGGGGCGCCGAGTGCCGAGGCGATCCTGGCGGCGATCTTCGACCACAGCCCGCACCCGATGTGGCTCTCCGACCGGCGCGGCACCATGGTCCGGATGAACCAGCCGCTGCGCGAGCTCCTGCACCTCAGCGACGAGGAGGTGGTGGGGCGCTACAACGTCCTCGAGGACAGCGTCCTCAGGGAGCGGGGCCTGCTGCCGCTCGTGCGCCGGGTCTTCGAGCGCGGCGAGACCGTGCGCTTCGACCTCGACTACGACAGCGGCGCGGTGGCCGGGCTCGAGCTGGCGCACCCGACCCGGGTCTCGCTCCTCGCCACCATCTCCCCGGTGCGGGGCGCCGGCGGCGAGGTGGTCGCCGCCGTGATCCAGCACGTCGACCTCACCTCGCAGCGTCAGGCCGCCGAGCGGATGCGCATCATGGCCGAGCTCCTCGACCTGGCGCCCATCTACATCACGGTCCACGACCTCGAGCGCCGCTTCCTCTACGCCAACCGGCGGAGCTACGAGATGCACGGCTACACCGAGGAGGAGTTCCTCGCGCGCCGGCTCCAGGACCTCGACGTGCCGGAGAGCGCCGAGCTCATCGTCGAGCGGGTGAAGCACGTCCTCGAGCGCGGCGAGGCCAGCTTCGAGGTCGCGCACCGCCGCAAGGACGGCTCCACCTTCCCGCTGCAGATGTCGGTGAAGCTGGTGGAGTGGGCGGGGCAGTCCGCCTTCCTCGCCGTCGGGATGGACCTCTCGGAGCGCAACAGGCTCGAGCGTCAGCTCCGCCTGGCGCAGCGGATGGAGGCGATCGGGCACCTCGCCGGCGGCGTGGCCCACGACTTCAACAACCTCCTCATCGCGGTCCTCAACTACACCGACTTCGCCCTCGACGCGCTGCCCGAAGATCACCCGGCGCGCGAGGACCTCCTGCAGGTGCAGGAGGCGGGCAAGCGCGGGGCGTCGCTCACCCAGCAGCTCCTCGCCTTCAGCCGCAAGCAGGTGCTGCAGCCCGCGCTCCTCGATCTCAACCGGGTGACGCGGGGCCTCGAGAAGATGCTGAGGCGCGTGATCGGCGAGGACGTCAACCTCAGCCTGGCGCTCGCGCCGGACCTCTGGGCGACCAAGGCCGACGAGGGGCAGCTCGAGCAGGTGATCATGAACCTGGTGATCAACGCGCGCGACGCCATGCCCGGCGGCGGCGTGATCACGCTGGAGACCGCCAACGCGGAGGTCGACGAGGCGTACGCGCTGGGCCACCTGGAGATGCCCGCCGGCTGCTACGTGCAGCTCGCCATCACCGACACCGGCTGCGGCATGTCCGAGGAGGTCCGCGCCCACATCTTCGAGCCCTTCTTCACGACCAAGGAGCAGGGCAAGGGGACCGGGCTCGGGCTCTCCACCGTCTACGGCATCGTCAAGCAGAGCGGCGGGCACATCTGGGTCTACAGCGAGCCCGGGCACGGGACGACCTTCAAGGTCTACCTCCCGCGCGAGCTGGCGGCCTCGGCCGCTCCGCGACCGTCGCGGGACCTGGCGGCGCTCGCGCGGGGCAGCGAGCGCGTCCTGGTCGTCGAGGACGCGGTGCCCGTGCGGACGCTCGCCTGCCGGATCCTGGAGAGCGCCGGCTACTCCGTGCACAGCGCCGCCTCCGGCGCGGAGGCGCTCCAGCTCTGCGAGGAGCAGGCGCTGAGCCTCGACCTGCTGCTGACCGACGTGGTGATGGCCGGGATGAGCGGCAAGGAGCTGGCCCGCAGGCTCGCGGAGCGGCAGCCCGGGCTGAGGGTGCTCTACATGTCGGGGTACACCGACAACAGCATCGTCCACCACGGCGTGCTCGACGAGGGCACCCACTTCATCGGCAAGCCGTTCGGCGCGGTCGAGCTCACCCGCAAGGTGCGCGAGGTGCTCGACCAGGCACCCGCGAGGCCCGTCGGGACGTCCGTCGGCTGACGCCGGGGCGAGGGGCCCGTTGGCTGACGCTGGGGCGGGCGGAGAGACGCGGGCGGAGAGACGCGGGCGGAGAGA
>JAKLHH010001407.1 GCA_022710245.1 Myxococcota bacterium | reverse complement strand
GCCGCGACCGCCCGGCAGCAGTCGCGCCCCGGGACTGCCCCGGCCGCGCCCGCCCGGCAGCGGCGGCGTGTCGGGACTCCCCGGCCGCGACCGCCCGGCAGCAGTCGCGCCCCGGGACTGCCCCGGCCGCGACCGCCCGCAGCAGCGGCGCCCCGTGACTGCCCCGGCCGCGACCGCCCGCAGCAGCGGCGCCCCGTGACTGCCCCGGCCGCGACCGCCCGCAGCAGCGGCGCCCGTGACTGCCCCGGCCGCGACCGCCCGCAGCAGCGGCGCCCGTGACTGCCCCGGCCGCGTGCGGCGACCGCGAGTATACTAGCGGCGATGCGCCCTGCCTGCACCTCCCGCGCGCCCGCCGTGGTCGCGCTGCTCCTCGCGGCGCTCGCTCCGCATGGCGCGAGCGCGCTGCCTGCCGTGCCCGCGCCGCCCGCGCGCGACGCGGCCTCGCGGGTCAGGGTCGAGCTGCTGACGATGGGGCCGGGCGTGGACCTCTTCACGCGCTTCGGCCACGCGGCCCTGCGCGTGCACGGGCCTGACCAGGACGTGGTCTACAACTTCGGCTACACCCACTTCGACGCGCCTGGCCTGGTGCTGGGGTTCCTCCGCGGCAAGGTCGTCTTCTGGGTGGCGCGGCGGAAGTTCACCACCACCGTCCTCGACTACCGCGAGGACGATCGCGATCTCTACCTGCAGGAGCTCGGGCTCCGCGACGAGGAGCAGGCCGAGCTGGCGCGGCTCCTCGCCTGGACCGCCGAGCCCGCGCACCGCTACTACGTCTACGACCACTTCCGCGACAACTGCGCCACGCGCCCGCGCGACCTGATCGACCGCGTGACGGGAGGCCGGCTGCGCCGTGCGCTCGGGGGCAAGCCGGCCGGGACCACGCTGCGCGACCTGGTGCGCGAGGGCTTCGCCGGCGAGCTGCCCGTCCTGCTCACGGCGGAGCTCGTCCTCGGGCGCGAGGTGGACCGGCCGCTCGACCTCTGGGCCGCCTGCTTCCTGCCGCGCTTCCTCCGCGAGGCGCTGCGCCGTGTGCACGCCCCGGGCGGACGTCCGCTCGCCGGCGCCCCGCTCGCCGGCGCCCCGCTCCCGCTCCACCTGCGGCGCGCGCCCTCGCCCCTCAGCGGCGATCCGCGGGCCGGCGCGCGGGTGCTCTGGCTGGTGGCCGGGGCGACGCTGATCCTGCTCGGCCTGGTCGCGCTCCTCTGTCGCGGGCGCCGACGCGTGGCCGGTCTGCTGCTGCTCCCGCCGGTGCTCCTCGTCGGGCTCGCGGGCCTGCTCATCTGGACCCTCGCCGTCGGCACCGCCCTCCCCGAGCTGCGCTGGAACGAGCACCTGCTCGTGCTCTGGCCGACCGACCTCGTGCTGGTCGGGGTGGTGGTGCGCTGGCTGCGCGGCCGCTGGTTCGCCGGACGCTGGCTCCGCGCCTACGCCTGGGCGCGGCTCGCGGTCGCGCTGGCGGTCCTCCTCGGCCACCTCGCTGGCCTGGCGCTGCAGCCGCTGCCCTGGCCGCTGATGGGGCTCGCGCTCGGCGCCGGCCTGGTCCTCTGCAGTCGGGTGCTGCCGGCCCGCCGCGCGGTTGTGCAGCCGGCGGCCGCACCGGCACAGCGCTCCCTGGAGGGCTAGCCGGTCAGAGCGCGGGCGGGCCGGTCAGAGCGCGGGCTAGACGGTCAGAGCGCGGGCGAGCCGGTCAGAGCGCGGGCGAGCCAGGGCACGCTACAGCAGGCTCAGAGGAGTGGCTCGTCGTCGAGCGGCAGGTCGAGCTGCGTGTCGGCCGGGCCCGTCTGGCTCTCGTCGAGCTCGGGGACGGGCGTGATGATGCGCCCGGGCGGAAACGCCGCGGGCGGACGGGCGGGCAGCCCCTCGATGATCACCTGCCGCGGCGCCGGCCAGTCGAGGGCGGGGCTCGAGGGCAGCGTCACGGTGACGGGCGCCGTCACCGGCAGCGGCGTGGGGGTCTGGATATCGGGCGGCAGCGGCGGCGGTTCGGCGAGCAGCTCAAGCGCCAGCGACGGCGACGAGCTCCGCTTCGGCTCCAGCGCCTCGACCCCCAGCGACGGCGACGAGCTCCGCTTCG
>JAKLHH010001406.1 GCA_022710245.1 Myxococcota bacterium | reverse complement strand
TCCACCCGGAGGATCAGGCCAGGGTCAGGGCCGCCCTCGCCACGGTGATGGAGACCGGCGCCCCGATCTCCGGCCTCGAGTTCGCGGCCCTCACGCGCGGAGGCCAGCGGAGGAGCTTCCGCGCCAGGGCCTCGCGGGTGGACTGGCTCGGCGCGCCGGCGACCATCGTCTTCATGGAGGACCTCACCGCCGAGAAGCGCGCCGAGGAGCGGCTGCGGCAGAGCGAGGAGCGCTACCGCAAGCTCTTTGATGCCTCACCCGACGGGGTCGTCCTGATCGGTCGCGACGGCAGTATCACCAGCGCGAACTCGCAGCAGGCCCGGATGTGCGGCTACGGGTCGCCGGAGGAGCTGGTCGGAGACCATGTCACGTCGTTGATCGCGCCTCGCGACCGCGAGCGCGCCTCGGAGATCCTGCGGCGAAGGCTCGCCGGCGAGGAGATCCCCACCGTCGAGTACGAGCTCGTGCGGAGGGACGGGAGCAGCTTCCTCGGCGAGGTCGCGGCGGCGCTCCTGCGCGCTCCCGACGGCACCGTCACCGGCTACATCTGCACCATGCACGACGTGACCAAGCGCCGGGAGGCCGAGCGGCGCTTCCAGGCGCTGGTGGAGACGACCGGCGACTTCATCTGGGAGATGGACGCCGAGGGGCGCTACACCTACTGCTCCCCGCAGCTGCAGACGCTCTGGGGCTTCGAGCCGGAGCAGATGCTCGGCAAGAGCCCCTTCGACTTCTTCCCGCCCGGCGACAGGGAGGCCGCCGCGAGGGTGTTCGGCGCCATGGCGGCCGCCGCCTGCAGCTACCGCAACCTCGAGGTGCGCAGCCTCGACGCCCGGGGTGAGGTTAGGTTCCTGGAGATCAGCGGCGTCCCCTTCCTGGACGCGGAGGGCAAGGTGGGCGGCTATCGCGGGATCACCCGCGACGTCACCGACCGCAAGCGCGCCGAGGCGGCGCTGCGCGAGAGCGAGGCCAAGTTCCGGGCGGTGCTGGAGAACAGCAACGACGGCATCCTCCTCGGCGACGCGAGCGGGGTCATCCACTGGCGCAGCCCGTCTTACGACCGGATCACGGGCTACCCGGGGGCGGAGCGCCTCGGCCGCTCCGGCTTCGAGATCGTGCACCCCGAGGACGTGGAGAGACTGAAGCAGCTGTGGGCCCGCCTGGCGGAGGGCGGCGTCGTCCCGCTCGACAAGGTCGAGTACCGGGTCCAGCACAAGGACGGGGGCTGGCGCTGGGTGGAGTCCTCGGGCCAGAACCTGCTCGCGAACCCGGACGTGCGTTCCGTCCTGATCACCAGCCGCGACATCACCGAGCGCAAGCGAGCCGAGGTGGAGCGGGCGAGGCTCGAGGCCCAGCTCCAGCAGGCCCAGAAGATGGAGGCCGTGGGCCAGCTGGCGGGCGGCATCGCGCACGACTTCAACAACATCCTCGGCGCGATGACCCTGCAGCTCAACATGCTGCAGCTCCAGCCCGAGGTCTCGCCCGAGGAGCTGAAGCAGAACGTCGGCGATCTGCTGGAGTGGACGAGCCGGGCCACGAACCTGACCCGCCAGCTGCTCCTCTTCAGCCGCCAGCAGCCGCTGAAGATCGCCCGCCACGACGCGAACAAGGTCGTCAAGAACCTGATGACCCTCCTCGGACGGCTGCTCGGCGAGGACGTCTCGCTCACCGTCGACCGCTGCGACGAGCCGCTCTGGTTCGCAGGCGACGCGGGCATGATCGAGCAGGTGGTGACCAACCTCTGCGTCAACGCCCGCGACGCCATGCCGAGGGGCGGCCGGCTCGCGATCACGACCCGCGCCGTGGAGCTCGACGCGGCCGCTGTCGCGTCACGCGGGCTCTCCGGGGGCCGGTTCGTCTGCCTGCAGGTCGCGGACACCGGCTCGGGCATCGACGCCGCCGTCCTGGAGCACATCTTCGAGCCCTTCTTCACCACCAAGGAGCTCGGCAAGGGCAGCGGGCTCGGCCTGGCGACGGTGCACGGCATCGTGGCCAAGCACGGAGGCTTCGTCGAGGTGGAGAGCCGGGTCGGCGAGGGGAGCTGCTTCAGCGTCTTCCTGCCCTCGGCGGAGGCCGCG
>JAKLHH010001405.1 GCA_022710245.1 Myxococcota bacterium | reverse complement strand
CCTCGATCAGGTGGGCCACGATCTCGGTGTCCGTCTCCGAGGAGAAGACCTGGCCGGCCGACTGGAGCTGGGCCCGCAGCTGCGCGTGGTTCTCGATGATCCCGTTGTGCACCACCGCGACGCGCCCGTACTTGTGCGGGTGCGCGTTCTGCTCCGAGGGGCGCCCGTGGGTGGCCCACCGGGTGTGGCCGATGCCGACGGTGCCGGTCGGCTTCTGCTCCGCGATCAGCCGGGAGAGGTTGCTGAGCTTGCCCTGGCTCCGCAGGATCTTGCTCTTGCCGCCCTCGATGATCGCGGTGCCCGCCGAGTCATAGCCGCGGTACTCGAGCCGCCGCAGTCCGTCGATCAGGATCTCGGCACAGGGCTCCTTGCCGATGTAGCCAACGATTCCACACATGGTCGACCTCGCGATGGAGAGGCACTAATCATATCCGGCGCGCTGTTTCGAGCAAGGCTCGTCTCGCCGACCCGAGGCGCGCGTGGAGCTGGGGCGCCCCGGGCACGGGTTGGAGGTGAGCGCCCCGACAAGGCTATAATGCCCTCCGTGCAACCGGAGCTCTTCGGCCCGTACACGCTGCTCCGCCGCCTCGCGACCGGGGGAATGGGCGAGATCTGGCTCGCGCGGCGCACCGGCGCTGACGCGAGCTTCAGCAGCCTGGTGGTCGTCAAGCGCATCCGCGCGGACCTCCTCCTCGAGGAGGGCTTCGTGCAGATGTTCCTCGACGAGGGCCACATCGCCGCGGCGATCGACCACCCGAACGTGGTGCGCGTCCACGAGGTGGGCTGCGTCGACGGCGCCTACTTCATCGCGATGGAGTACGTGGCTGGCAAGGATCTCGGCACGCTCCTCGAACGCCTCGGGGGGCCGCTCGACCTCGCGACCGCCATCCACGTCATGCTCTGCACCTGCGAGGGGCTGGGGTTCGCCCACGGCGCGGTGGGCCGTGACGGCTCGCCGCTCCACGTCGTGCACCGGGACATCAACCCCCAGAACGTCCTCATCAGCTACTCCGGCGCGGTGAAGATCACCGACTTCGGCATCGCCAAGGTGCAGCTCGAGAACCGGCAAGCGACGCGCGCCGGCGTGCTCAAGGGCAAGTTCGCGTACCTCTCACCGGAGCAAGCCCAGGGCCGACCGCTCGACCTGCGCAGCGACGTCTTCGCCCTCGGGCTGCTGCTCTTCGAGATCACCGTCGGACGACGCGCCAACCCCGGGCGCACGGACTCGGAGATGCTCTTCGCCGCCGCCGAGGGGCGAACCCTCGCGCCGCGGCGGCTGGTCCCCGACTACCCGGAGCCGCTCGCCCGCATCTTCCAGCGCGCGACCGCCTTCCAGCCCGACGCGCGGCCGCAGACGGTGCGGGAGCTGCAGGAGGAGCTCCTCGCCTTCCAGCTCGAGCACCGGATCGCCGCCACCACCAGCGGCCTCGCCGAGGTGATGCGCGCGACCTTCGCCGCGGAGTGGGCCGCGGAGCGGGGCGTGGAGAGCGCGCCGTCGGCGGCGCTCGAGGAGCAGGAGCCCGACCAGCGCACGGACAGCGGCGCTGACCTGCGGCTCCCCGAGCTCGCGGACGGCACGCGGACCCTGAGCCCCACCCAGCTCGGGCTGGTGGTGGCGCCCGCGCCGAGGCGCGCGCCGGCGCCCGCCGAGGAGCCGCTGCTGTCCGTCTCCAGCTTCACCGCCGAGCTGCAGCGCGAGATCGCCGCCGACGCGGCTCGCATCGCTGCCGAGGCGCCGCTGCCGATCGAGGCCGTGGGGAGCGGCGAGGACCCGACGGTCGCCCGCCCCCCGCCGCCGATCGAGGCCGTGGGGAGCGGCGAGGACCCGACGGTCGCCCGCCCCTCGCCGCCGATCGAGGCCGTGGGGAGCGGCGAGGAGCCGACGGTCGCCCGCCCCCCGCGGCCTGCCGCGCCGGGGCCGCTGGCGATGGTCCTCACCGAGGACGACGCGCTCACGGCGCAGCCGACCACGGAGAGACCCGCCCTCCTCGTCAACGCTCGCGAGGAGCTCGCGGCCGACAGCCCGCTCAAGCCAGGCGCGGGCGCGACCGCCGAGACCTCGCCGCGGCCAGCGCGACGC
>JAKLHH010001404.1 GCA_022710245.1 Myxococcota bacterium | reverse complement strand
CCCGTGTGGAGCGGGTTGACGAAGATGTCGAGGTAGTCCGCGAGGAGGTAGAGCGGGTTCGCCTGGCCGACCTTGCCCGAGAAGGCGACCAGCTCCAGCTGGCGCAGGATCGGCAGCAGCCAGAAGAGGTTCGCCGCGATGGTGAAGAGCACGAGCCCCCAGACGCGCGCGTGCCGGGCGGGCGAGAGCTTGCGGAAGGCGCGCACGTAGAGCGCCACCAGCGGCACCAGCAGCGTGGTGAACGCCCAGACGTGGGTGATGATGAGCAGCGGCAGGAGCAGCAGCGCCGGCAGCAGGTAGCGGAGCCGCGGCTCCTCGAGGTCGCGGTGAAAGAGCGCGAGGACGAGCGGGCTCGCGTAGGAGACGATGGCGAACGAGAGCATCCCAGCCCACCAGCACCAGTGCGCGGCCGAGTCGAAGTGCCAGAGCGCGACGCCGAGCCCGAGCGTCACCATCTCCGCGCGGAACCCCACGCGGAGCACCCGCGCCGCCAGCCAGAGGAGCAGCGGCGCGAGCAGGTGCGCGAGGAAGACGAAGAGGTTGTAGGCGCGCGACTGCTCCAGACCGAGGCGCGTGAGCGCGTGGGTGAAGTAGGAGTGCAGGCGCGTGTCCACCTCGAAGACGTGCCCGATCGGCACGCCCGCGAGGAGGTTCGGATCCCAGACCCAGGTCTTGCCCCAGCGGGTGAGCGCCTCGGAGAGCGCCCGGGTCTGCTCGTAGTGGGTCTGGTAGTCGATCCCCATCACCGGCTCGCCGCCGAGGAACACGCGGCGCGGCGCGGCGTAGAGGACCAGCGCGAGGTGGACGAGGTAGATGAGGGCGAAGACCAGCACGCGGCGGCGGCGCGACGGCGGCGGCGCGACAGCGGGCTGGGCGGGCGCTGGCGCCGCGGGGTGGGCCTTCGGCGGGCTGTGCTCGGTGGGCTGCATCGCCCCGACGTTCCACGGTCCGGCGCCGGAGGTCAAGAGGAAGGTCGGCCTTCGGCGACCGTCGCTGACTCGGGGGCGAGCAGATCTGCTCATCGGCGCCGGCGGATGCCTGGCGGCCGGCTGGGTGTGCCGGGGCCGCGCCCACAGGTCGTCAGCGTTGCATTGTGGTAAACAGTAAGCCAGAATGTGCAATCTGGCTGGATCTGGGAGGTGCCGTGCTGCGGAGCGGCAACGAGGGCAGCGCCACCCGCTCAGCTGTCCGGCGCGGTCCCGCGGCTCAGCCGGTCCACGCGACCGAGGAGCGTGGGGATGCGGTGGAGACCGTGCATGGCGCGCAGATGTGCAGCCGCCTCCGCGGCGTCGAGCCCCGCGGCGGTGACGAGGAGCGGCCTCGCGCTGTGGCCGCGGAGGACCGGGATCGCCTCGGCTCCGCGGAAGGGCGTCTTGGCGACGCCGATCACGGGCACCGCGCCGCCCAGCGCCTGGTGGAGGTGAGCGCCGAGTCCCGGCCGCTCCGGCCCGAGCCAGACGTAGGCGTCGACGATCACGCAGGCGAGCGGGTGCGCGCTCACCTCGCGCGCGCGGGCGAGGACGGCTAGGATCGGGGGCAGCTCGCGCAGGTAGAGCGCGCCCGGCTGATACGGCGCGATCGGCGTCACCTGCAGCGTCAGCTCGTGGCAGGCCACGGCGTCGTCCCAGCGCTGGAAGAGGACGCAGGCGGCGACGGCGGCCTCGTCGCGGTAGTCCACGTCGACGGCCGCGAGCAGGCGGGGGAGGTCCACGCGGCGAGCGCTAGAGATCGGTGCGCGCGGGCACCGGCTGGTAGCCCTCGGCGACCATCGCCTGGCGCAGCCGCGCGAACGCCTCGGCGGCGGCCGCCGGGCTCTCGTAGCGCTCCACCACCACCGTGCGCACCAGGTCGCCGACGCAGACCAGCCGCAGCTCCACCTTGCGCTCGCCGCCGAGCGCGAGGTCGGCCGTCTGCGGGGCAGGCCCGGCCGGCGCGGAGGCCCTGCCCTTCGCGGCACGCGCCGGTGCGGGGCGCGCGGCGCGGGCAGGGGCGCGCGCGGGCGGCTCCTCCTCGGCCTCCTCCTCGGCGGCCTCCTGCTCCTCGTCCTCCGCTTCCTCCTCGGCCGCCGTCTCGCCCTCGGCCTCCGCGTCC
>JAKLHH010001403.1 GCA_022710245.1 Myxococcota bacterium | reverse complement strand
TCTCCGCCCTCGGCTCGCGCTCCGCCCTCGGTTCGCGCTCCGCCCTCGGTTCGCGCTCCGCCCTCGGCTCGCGCTCCGCCCTCGGTTCGCGCTCCGGGCCGTGGCCCGGCGCCGCCCACCGCGGCCTTCAGATCGGCGAGCGGGTCCTCGGCTGCGCCGGCGCCGCCCGACTCGGAGGCCGTGCCCGCGGGCGAGCTGGCTGGCCTCGGCCGCGCTGGAGCCCCGGTCTGCGCGCGCAGCCGCTCGATCTCCGCCTCCTGCTCCAGCTCACGAAAGCGCGCCTCGAGCTCTGCCTTGCGACCGTCCAGGAGATCGTCGAGATCGTCGGGGTCCATGTCGGTGAGGATAGCAGATCCTGCGCGCGACAGCATCGCCGACCCCCGCGGAACCGGGACGCGCCGGCCGCGTCGAGTCGTCGACTCGTGGCGGCGGCCGCGGCCGAGCTGTGCTAGAGTGCGCCGCGAGCGGGTCGAGCGGCAGTGCTCCGCCCGTCTCCGGAACGGCGAGCGCAGGCGAAAGATGACGCTGACCCAGCACACCCTCGAGTCGATCCTGCAGGAGATCGAGCGCACCGACGAGGCGCGCTTCGCGGCGGCGAACCCCGGGGTCTTCCTCGTCGCGATGGGAGTGCTCACGGCCGAGGAGATCGACGCGCGCAACGCGGCGCTCGAGCGCGGCACGACGCTGCCGCTCCAGCTCGACGAGCATCCGCGCCACGACCTCCAGCGCAGCCACCCACTGGCAGGGCAGGTCTTCCGGCTGCTGCCGGGCGGCGAGCCGGTGCAGGTCGGCCGGGCGGCCAGCTGTGTGCTCTGCGTCCCTGAGGACTCGGTCTCCGAGGTGCACTGCCAGCTCTCGCCCAGCGCCGGCGGGCTGGTGGTGGTGGACCTCGAGTCGACGAACGGCACCCAGGTGAGCGGCGTGCGCGCCCGCGCGGGGGAGCCGGAGCTGGTCAGCGACGGAGAGCTGCTCACGGTTGGGCGCTACAGCTTCCAGTGCCTCACCGCGGCGACGCTGCACTCGACGCTCTCGGCGATCCGTGTCCTCGGGGGATAGCGTCGGGGGATGGCGTCGGGGGTCCGCGACCCCGGGGCGGGGGCTCGACTTGCCCCCCTGAGTGGTCTGGGATACGATCGGCTTCGTCTGTGTTTTGTAGCAGTTTCTCGAGACTTGCGCTCGCGGAGGGATCGTTGACCGTCAAGTTCGGCCGATACGAGCTGCTCGAACGCGTCAGCGTGGGTGGCATGGCCGAGGTCTTCAAGGGCCGTGTCTCGGGGGCGGCCGGGTTCGAGAAGATCGTCGCCATCAAGCGGATCCTGCCCCACCTCTCGGACGATCAAGAGTTCATCGCCATGTTCGTCGATGAGGCCAAGCTCTCGGCGAACCTCAACCACTCCAACATCGGGCAGGTCTTCGAGTTCGGCCGGATCGACAACCGCTACTTCATCGCCATGGAGTACATCCATGGCAAGGATCTCCGGCGCATCCAGGAGTACTTCCGCTCCTTCTCCAAGAGCATGCCGGTGCCGATGGCGGTCCGGGTGATGCTCGAGATCTGCAGCGCGCTCGAGTACGCGCACAGCAAGCGCGACGACAGCGGGATGCCGCTGGGCGTCGTGCACCGCGACATCAGCCCGCAGAACGTCCTCGTCTCCTACGAGGGCGCGGTCAAGCTGATCGACTTCGGCATCGCCAAGGCCCTCAGCCGCTCGAGCAAGACCTCGACGGGGAACCTCAAGGGGAAGTACGGCTACATGTCCCCGGAGCAGGTCGAGGGTGAGGAGGTCGACGCGCGCTCTGACCTCTTCGCGGCGGGCACCGTCCTCTGCGAGCTGGTGACGGGCCAGCGGCTCTTCGACTCCGAGAGCGAGCTCGGCACCCTCGAGCTCGTGCGCAAGGCGGAGGTGGTGCCGCCCTCCAAGTCGAACCCCGCGGTGCCCAAGGCCCTCGACGCGATCATCATGAAGGCGCTGACGAAGCGCGCGAGCGATCGCTTCCAGCGGGCCGAGGAGATGCACGAGGCGCTCGAGCGCTTCGCGCAGACCGCGCGGATGACCTTCAGCACCAAGCAGCTCTCGCGCTGGATGAAGAGCACCTTC